>RFVA01000001.1 GCA_009922685.1 Gammaproteobacteria bacterium
ACTGCACAAAGGATTTGGCCCGCTGTGGAACCGAGATTTACCGAAAGAAGTGCACCAGTTGGCCATAGGGCGTCTTGGTCAACGGTTTGAATATGTCGAAAAGACGTTGTCAGGACACGAGTGGCTATGGGGGGACACATTCACTATCGCCGATGCTTATCTCTTCACCGTTCTTAGCTGGGCACACATCCTCAAGATGGATTTATCGCCTTGGCCAGGTCTTCAAGCCTATATCGATCGTGTCAGGAACCGGCCCCAAGTGAAAGCGACGCTCGTATCAGAGGGCCTGGTCTCATAGGATTTCGCTTAACAAAAAGCCCGCACGAGGCGGGCTTTTCGAAATCGTCTCACTAACCACTCACGGTATGACTGATTAATTCAACTGGGCCTTCTTTCACAAGTCCCTGATTTTATTGGCGTCCCCAGGGGGATTCGAACCCCCGTCGCCGCCGTGAAAGGGCGGTGTCCTGGGCCTCTAGACGATGGGGACGGAACACGGTGCCGTCGCAACATGGTGGAGCCAGCGAGGATCGAACTCGCGACCTCTACAATGCCATTGTAGCGCTCTCCCAGCTGAGCTATGGCCCCTCGACGTCAAGCTGGGAATTTTAACGATCAAGGCCTCAGCTGTCCAGTAGTTTAAGTATTTTCATCGCCCAGGGACTCCTTCTGCCGCTTAAAGTGATGTCTAGCGGGCTTCTCTAGAGTGCCTCCTTGGCCGTTGAATCGATCCATGTGCAAGCTTTCTGAAGGCGTTCGATAGTTTTTTCTTTCCCAAGAATCTCAAGGGTCAGGTCAATCGGCGGGGACACCGAGGTCCCTGAGACCGCAACACGGAGGGGCTGTGCAATCGCGCCCATTTTGACCTCAAGGGATTCAGCCGTTGCGACGATCAAATCATGAATGCTCTCACGAACCCAAGGCCTCAGCGCCTCTAAATGACGCATCAGGTGCTGAAGACCTTGAAGCGCATCCCGTGTCAAATTCTTTTGCGCCGCTTTTTCATCATATTCTTCGAAATCTCGGTAAAAGAAGAGACTGGAATGTGCCATGTCTAAAAGGGTCTTATTGCGTTCCCTCTGAGCCTTCACCACCGCGACAGGGTCAGGGCCCTTAGAGGGATCAACGCCACACTGACCCAGGTGCCACCTGAGGTGATGGGCACACTCACCGCGCCATGACGCTTTGATAATCGCGCGCCATCTGATCCAAGAATCATCGGCACGTGGGCATAAAGGGGTAGTGAGGCGCCTAAGGCCTTTAAGATATTGATCTGCCTTGGGGTGTTATTGACATGATCATCGCCGCGGATGACATGTGAAATCTCCATCTCAAGATCATCGACGACAACGGTAAAATTATAGGTCGGTGACCCATCAGAGCGAGCGATGATGAGATCGTCCAATTCTGCATTGCGAACAACGATATCCCCCTTTACGAGATCTTCTATAACCACTTCGCCTTCATCCGGATTCCTGAAACGGACCACGGGGGTGATGCCATGCGGAGGGGCCTTGAGGTGGCGACAACGGCCGTCATATCGAGGCTTTTCCTTCTTGGCCATCTGCTCTTCACGCATCTGATCCAAGGTCTCCCGACTGCAATAGCAAGGGTAGGCCTTGCCTTCATCGAGGAGGCGGGCAATTAAGGCCTTATAACGATCGAACCGATGGGTTTGGTAGAAAGGGCCCTCATCATAATCAAGGCCCAACCAAGCCATCCCTTCGAGGATCGCATTGACTGATTCCGGTGTTGAACGCTCAAGGTCGGTATCTTCGATGCGAAGAATGAAGGTGCCACCATGTTTACGTGCATAGAGCCACGAAAATAGAGCTGTGCGGGCCCCTCCGACATGAAGATAGCCTGTGGGGCTGGGGGCAAAGCGTGAACGTATGGTCATGATTAATCCCAAAATGTGATGCGGGTATACCCAACAATAAGCGGATGGTCGTGATCCTCTAATGGCTCAAGAAGCGATAAAGGGGCCTTAAGCCGCCTTCTTAGAAGCCGGTGTGGCGCGTGTCTGAGACCATTGACGAAGATGTTTGATCTGCTCCTCCATGGTTCTTGACAGAGGAACCATTCTTGCCGAGGTGTAGGTGATGTCCTTTTCGTCAAACAGACGACCTTCTTGAAAGGCATGAATTCTCGCCGCCTTGACGGCCTGTTCAATCTCAGCCCCACTCCACTCTTTGGTAATGATGGCCAGTAGGTTCATATTGAAGGTATCGGGATCCCCGCCATAGGCCGAGATATGAATCCTGAAAATGGCGCGACGCTCTTCATCTGAAGGGAGATCAAGGAAAAATAACTGGTCAAATCGACCTTTACGCAGAACCTCTGCGGGAAGTTTCTCGATTCGGTTCGCCGTTGCGACCACAAAGACCTGGGGTGGTTTCTCCTGCATCCAGGTCAAAAAGCTTGAGAAAATACTGCTGCTACCAGAACCACCCGACATGCTGTCATATCCGAAGCTGTTTTCCATTTCATCGACCCAGAGGACCAAGGGCGATATGTTTTCAGCCGTTCGCAGGGCATGATCAAAAGCATACTCCGGGGATCCATAAGCTCCTGACATGACCAGATTCATATCGAGACGGACCAAGGGCAAATTCCAGGCACTTGAAATAACTTTAGCCGCCATACTCTTGCCGCATCCACTGATTCCCATAAAGAGAATTCCTGTGGGCATCGGAATATCGGTCTGAAAGGATTGGCGACTAAAGAGTGACTTGCGACTTAGGAGCCATTCTTTCAGATTCTCAAGACCACCGACCTGATGGAGATCAATACTCTTCGAGATGAACTGGAGACAGCCTTCCTTCTGGAGGGCTGCCGTCTTATCTGCGTAAATATCTTCAAGGACAGCAGCAAGCTCAAACTGCTCAGATTTAGCCCACCCCATCACCAGATGATTGATCTCATCAAGGCTCAAACCCTTCATCGCCGTGGCGGCCTGCATCTCCCATTCTTGATCGACACGGCCCACACAACCAGCCTCCGATAAGGAGGCATGAAGATACCCCAGAATCTCTTGACCACTGGGCATTCCAAGATCAACTAACCACATCTGTCCCTTCAATTCATCCGGTAACAAGAGATTAGGATGAGAAAGAAACACAAACACCTGGCGTCCCTCAAGATCCCGATAAAGATCCCTAAGGGCACGCACCAAAATAGGATGTCCTTCGAACAGGGATGGGAGATCATGGAGAACAAAAAAGACATCGTCCTTGGACTGCCGAATGGCATCAACCATGGTCAGAGGATCTTGAAGGGCACGATCACCATCAAGACCGCTCGCGGCACTCCAAACCTTAAGGGGTCGATCATCACCGTAATGTCTCTTAGAAAGCGTCTTCAGCATGCTAAGAAGCCGACCTTCCTCGCGAGTTTTGACGTAGGTCAGGGGGTAATGATGATTGAGTCCCTTTTGAAGCCGGGGGTCGCTAATGTCGGTCATGTGGCTTTTATTCCATCCGGATGATTGCATTGAAATCTATCTTTGCATTATATGGTCATTGAAGTGATCACCACAGCGCTGACCTGATCATCACCCACCCCCTTCCTCAACATCATGACCGAAACGACGCAAGATAAGACTTTCGATATCGAATCGTTCCTGAAGACGCTCACCCAGAGGCCGGGGGTTTACCGAATGTTGGATGAGACGGGAGAAGTGATCTACGTCGGTAAGGCCAAAAACCTAAAAAAAAGGGTGCTGAGTTACTTTTCAGGGAAAGAGGTTTCGCCAAAACAGAAAGCCATGGTTTCTAGAATTAGGAGCATCGACGTCCGCGTAACCCATACCGAGACCGAGGCATTGCTGCTTGAAAGTCAATTGATCAAACGGCATCGCCCCCGATACAACATCATCTTAAGGGATGACAAAAGTTATCCCGCGATTCATGTTTCAACCCAACAAGAATTCCCAAAGGTCACCTTTCATCGTGGATCAAAGCAACCGTTTGGCCGCTACTTTGGGCCCTATCCCAGCTCCAGCGCCGTCAGGGAGAGCCTGAAGCTCATCCAAAAGGTGTTCCCTGTAAGGCAATGTCGAGATTCTTATTTCGATAACCGCACCAGACCTTGTCTTGAGTATCAGATTGAACGTTGCACCGCGCCTTGCGTCGGCTTCATTTCTAAAGAGGACTATGCCATGGATGTCCGTGACACCCTCATGTTTCTTGATGGCGATGGACGACAACTGATTGACGTGCTCGCCGATCGTATGGAAAAGGCCGCCCTGTCACTCGCCTTCGAGAAGGCAGCTCGCTACCGAGATCAGATATCAACCCTGAGAACCGTCCTAGAAAAACAAGCCGTTCATGGCGAGCAAGGCGACCTTGACATCATCGCATCAGCGATTGAAGGACAAACGGCCTGTATCCACGTCACCTTCATTCGAGGTGGTCAACAGATTGGCGATCGAACCTATTTTCCCGTCATACCCTATGACCACAGTGAAAGTCAGGTGCTTGAAGCATTCTTGACCCAGTATTACCCCGGGAAGTCGATCCCACGAGAAATCATCCTTGGCACCAGTATCAATCAACGAGAACTCGTTGAAGACGTCCTCAGTCAACTGGCAGGCCAAGCCGTCCGCCTGACCAGCAGTGTTCGCGCTGAACGGGCAAGGCGAGTTCAATTGGCAAGGACCAATGCTCAAACGGCGCTCGCCACAAAGTTGGCTCAGCGACAAAGCCTCAAGACCCGTTTTCTAGCACTCAAAGAAGCCCTGCAACAACAAGAAATTCCAAGGCGTATTGAGTGCTTTGACATCAGTCATACCCAAGGTGAACTGACAGTCGCTTCCTGCGTGGTGTTCGATCACCATGGTCCAATCAAATCAGCCTATCGACGGTTTAACATCGAGGGCATTACCCCAGGCGATGACTATGCGGCCCTTCAGCAGGCGGTGCATCGGCGTTATCGTCGCATTAAGAGCGGTGAGATTGATCGTCCCGATATTCTCTTCATTGATGGCGGCAAGGGACAAATAAACGCCGTTAAATCGGTTCTGAATGAACTTGGAATGCACGATATCGTTCTCTTTGGTATTGCCAAAGGACGTGAGCGAAAACCAGGCCTCGAAATGCTGATCGATCAGGATTCTATGAGGTCATTCATGCTACCCTCTCACTCCCCTGCCCTGCTCCTCATCCAGCAACTCAGGGATGAAGCCCACCGATTTGCTATCACCGGGCACCGCCAGCGACGCGCCAAGGCCAGAAAACCGAATACTCTTGAGGAGATCCAAGGGCTTGGACCTAAAAGACGACAACAGCTACTGCGCCAATTTGGCGGGATACGAGAAATCAGTCGTGCCGGTGTAGACACCCTCAGCAAAGTCGATGGTATAAGTCTCCAGTTGGCACAACGTATTTACGATCTATTTCACGAACACGAAACCTGAGTCATGGAGTTAAACCTCCCAACATACCTGACCCTCCTTAGGATCGCGCTAATTCCAGTGTTGGTGGGACTTTTCTACTGGCCGTGGCCATGGTCCCATGCAGCCTGTGCACTCGTTTTTGCGTTTGCAGGTCTGACGGACTGGCTGGACGGTTACCTCGCACGTAAAATGGGTCTCACAACCCGATTTGGGGCTTTTTTAGATCCCGTGGCCGACAAACTGATGGTCGCCGTGACCTTGGTTTTAATTGTTCAAGCGGATCCAAGCCCCATGGTTGCTATCGCGGCGGCGGTCATTGTTGGCCGTGAAATTACGATTGCATCACTACGCGAGTGGATGGCCGAAATTGGCGAACGCCGTAAGGTGGCCGTGTCAGCACTCGGAAAGTGGAAAACGGCCGCTCAGATGGTTTCCATCACATGCCTTCTATTGGGGATGGACGTTTTGAAAGATGATCTCCAGAGAATCGGGCAACTGTTATTGGTGTTGGCTGCCGCATTGACCCTGTGGTCTATGATTCTCTATCTTCAGGCCGCTATGCCCGCCTTTTCAAGAAAGAAAGACGTCACCTGAGGCTGTCACAGTATTGACAATTTTAAGTCTTCTACTTAAAATTATTGATTCATAAAGACGCGGGAATAGCTCAGTTGGTAGAGCACAACCTTGCCAAGGTTGGGGTCGCGAGTTCGAGTCTCGTTTCCCGCTCCATATTCTTCAACCGCTGATCAGCGGTAACGGCAAATGCCAGACCTTAAGAGAGATCTGGACCTTACACCGTCCGGTGAATTCTGGATTTACCCTTCTCGGCGCGTTAGCAAAGCGGTTATGCAGTGGATTGCAAATCCATCTAGGGCGGTTCGACTCCGCCACGCGCCTCCATTAGATCAAAGACTTAGACTGAAATCAGTCCGTCCATAGGCGGTTGAAATCCCCCAAAAGCCCTAAAATTCCCCCCTTGGCTGGCTGTGGCCAGTTGCACGACATGCCGCTAGGAAAGGACACCATGACCTGCGATTGTGGATGGGTTTTCGATCGGGACTTGAATGCGTCGATCATCCTGAAAACTTAAGTGAGTTCTACGAAATGCTAAGCCTACAGCGCTTCCAGCGCTGAACGGCCGCATTGCGCAGAACGGTTAATGCCTTCGGCGCCCCAGCCGTCCCCGCTGCATCCGTTTAGCGACAACAAGGTCGCTTCACGTGACTCGCAGATGACTCTACGGGCTTCCGGGAACCTTGCAGCTCAACGATGGTGAGCCGGGTGATGGGCGTTAGTCTTAGTGGGTGCTATGACTATGAAAAGAGAGTGTCCCTTGATCCAGACCCTGAGCATCAGGATCTGGTGGAGATGGTCCGAAAGATCTCGGAATCCTCCAACCAAACGTATGGTGCGCGCCGTTATAGCCATCCTGTTTTTCCTAACCGACTGGAAAGGAGCTTCAGGATGGAAAGACCCAATCAAGGCTGGGCGGTGACATCAGTGACCTTTGGACCCATGAGGGATAGATTTATTTGGCGGTCGTGATTGACCTTTATACTCATACTCGCAAGGGTGGTGGGATGATCAGTGAGCCACGGGATCGATAGCGGTCTCGCCTGCGATGCCCTGCAGATGGTGATCTGGACTCGGCGGTACGAGGAAGGACTGATTTTCATTCTGATCGCGGCGTTCAATATGCGAGTCACGAATTCCGCCGCCGTTTGAAGGCCAACGGGATTCTGGGGAGCATGCGCCGGAAAGGCGACTGTTGGGATAACAGCGTTGTTGAGACCTTCTTCTGGAAGCTGACGTTTTTAGCGGGTTCAATGGAGATACTATCAGACGTGTACGGAAGCTTGTGCCGGTGTCGTTGAATACATCACGATGCGGTACAACAGCCTTCGACTCCATTCGTATCTGGGCTATTTGAGTCCGGACGAATTGAAAGACGGAGCTAACTGGCCCAAGCGGCTTAACTGACTGTCCGTTAAACCTTGACCACGTCACATTCTTACGGTAAACATTGGTCATGTTAAAAATGCAAATGACTGAACATTTTTGTAGGTTTCAGCTTATTGCAACGGTAAGTTTCGGTAGGCCATTGTTATTCGGTTGGAGGTTATTGTGAAGCGTTTTAGCTACGGTGTTGCATTAGTTTTTATTGTAACGGCTATTTCGAGTTCACTCGGGATCGCTTCTGACACAGGTTTTCAGCAACCCTTTGCCGGATCGCCGAGGGCCCTCAGATGGACACCCACGGAGGCCCTAACCCCTGCAAACGTGAACGAACCAATAGGTCAGCGCAGGGCTGATCGGATCGCCAGGGCACTCGGCTTCAGAAAAAAAATGGCCCTTTCCGAAAAACAGTACCTTTTGCTAATATCAGGGCAAGGTATTGGTGGAGGAACACCGTCAGCGTTGGCGGCGGCCAAAACTATTGATGAAAGCGTCAACTATCTTACGAATAGTAATGCGCAGATTATCATCCGAAACATTAATGGGGTTCCAACCAAAATCAATTTAGGTAGCTATGGCCTTATAGTGAATAATGATGGAGCGCTTGAGAGCCCGGGAAACATTACTTCTCCGGCCCGTCAAATAAACGCGGTCATCACCCCTCCGGTACTCTGCCCTATCCCCAGCTCTGCTAACCCGGCCAATCTACCCTGTGGATATATGAATAATTGGCTGCTGGCCAACGGTGCAAAAAAATCACTCACAGAACTCTATAAAACGCCCTTCCTTGTTCAGGCGGCATTCGGGTCTAAATCACAAGAAATCTCTGGTGCAGCGCAGTTAGTCCCTAATCAGAAACTCAGTGGTGCAACAGCAACTGTAGGTATATCGATGGCGCCGTCCATATGGACCGTAAACTTCCTATTGATTTATATGCTAAATCCAAAGCTTGCTGCTCTGATGCCAGCTTATTGGACTCCAATCCCTCAAATAGTGGCTAATGCGATCACTGCCTCTTCATCTGGTCAGGTGCCCTATAGTGAATATCAGGCCTACTTAACAAACTAAAAAAATCAGGCTACCTAGGTGGCCGCGAAATCAATAAGGAGGCCTGGTAAATTCAGTGCCTCCGGCCAGTATGATAGACAGAAGTACTCTCCAATGACTGAGCGTCAATCTTAAAGTTTCAAATAACGGTATTTCTGCGGCATGCGGCACTCATTCGCATGGGATCTATGATGTTCAGGAATAAGGTTGTTGGATAGGCTTATTTTGTCACACTTTCCAAGGCGAGTTTCGTTCAATAAACGGGCAAAAGAGTATCGGCATATTTTCTTCAAGCCCTAAGGAACCATCTACCGCCTCATCAACAGGTATGCAGTCATCTATTTGATTGCCGATGGAAGACGAGTTATCCAATCGTTGCTATCCAGACAACTTCTAAAAGCTTGAATCAAGCTGCGGCAGACGGGATCCCTGCCCTTTAGTGCGGGGGGATCAATTGAACCAAAACCGCGTCCGATGGCAAATCCCACACACCGAGAGCATGACCGGAACCTCAACCAGGACCCCTACGACCGTGGCTAGTGCAGCGCCCGATTCCGGCCCATAGAGCGCAATGGCTGTGGCAACGGCCAACTCGAAGAAGTTACTGGCACCAATTAAAGCACCCGGAGCCGCAATGACGTATGGAGCCCCCGCCCATTTCATCAGTCCGTAGACCAGACCCGCGTTGAAATAGACCTGGATGATGATAGGTACTGAGATCAAGAGGACGTGAAACCAGTGACCGATGAGATTGTCTGCTTGGAAAGCGAAGATCAAAATCAAGGTACCTAGGAGGGCAGAAACGGCCACAGGATGAAGCTTTGGGAGAAAGACGCTCTCAAACCAGGCTTTACCCTTCATTTTGATCAGAAGGGATCGCGTCATGATGCCGGCCATCAATGGGATGACAATGAAGATCAGCACCGAGTAGAGCAAGAGATCAAATGGAACCGTCAAATTGGACGTACCGGTGACGAGCCACGTCACGATGGGCGCGAATGCCACGAGCATGATGAGATCGTTGATGGCCACTTGAACCAGCGTGTAACCAGGATCTCCATCCGTCAAATAACTCCAGACAAAAACCATGGCGGTACAGGGCGCGGCTGCCAAAATAATTGAACCTGCCATGTATTGATCGGCGGCATCGGAGCCGATCCAAGGAAGAAAGAGGTGCTTAAAGAAGAGCCATCCAAGGAGCGCCATACTAAAGGGCTTGACTAACCAATTGACGAAAACGGTAATGAGGACGCCCTTGGGATGACGACCGACCCCCATGACTGATGCAAAGTCCACCTTCAGCATCATGGGGTAAATCATCAGCCAAATGAGGATCGCAATCGGCAGGTTAATCCCCGATATTTGAAGATTCCTAAGTTCACTGACAACGCTGGGAATCGACTTACCTATCATCACGCCGAGCAATAGACAGATCCCAACCCAGAGGGTCAGATACCGGTCAAAAAAATTCATCTTTTTTTGCGAAAAAGCCGGTGCTTGAGGCTGAGCCATGATCATCACTCCTGATGGAATTATTGAATCTCTCTACCCATTCGTTGAAGTGCTTCAGCGATCGCTTCTTTGCTCATGGTTTCGATCGGGAGTGCAACCATCGCCTGTACCCGACGCTTCAGAATATCGAACGTCTTATCAAAGGCCGCGATGATCTCTTCAGGTGTCCCTTTTAAGTGACCTGGGTCTTCCACACCCCAGTGCGCGCGGATGGCTGGCCCAAGAAACACGGGGCAAGGCTCTTGGCCTGCTGAATCGCATACTGAAATAAGAATATCGATAGGCTGATCATGAAAAGCATCCATCGACTTGCTGGAATAACCCTCCGTAGGGAGCTGATGGCGGGCAAGGGTTGCTAAAGCCCCTGCGTTAATTCGTCCAATGGGCTTACTCCCCGCGCTATGCCCCCGGTATCGGCCTTGACCTAGTGCGCTCACCAACGCCTCGCCCATCACGCTTCTGCAGGAATTGCCGGTGCAAAGCACCAATACATTGATTGTCTCGTGGCTCATATCTTTCATAGATGTGTTATCGATATAAAGAGGGGGGTAAATGATGAGGGTCATCCAGGGGACATTGCTTACCCCTAACCGTCGAAAATCATTCCCATCTATCCAGTCATCCTGATGCTCTCTTACGATGATCTTAGGAGTGAACTCTCAACTGAAGGCGGCAGACCTTCATCTCAAAGTCTCTATCCGCAGGTTCCTTTGAACGATGGAGAGCAGCAAGATGAAGAGGAGGCTTCCACATGTTCTTTAACCTCAAGCTTTGAACCAAACACAGGAACACTGGCGAGCGAGTGGAACGCCTCCCAAGGAATTCCCTGGGGATCTTGAGTCCAGTATTTGTCAGATTCAGAGTAACAACAGGCCGTCCCTTTTTGTTCGATCACCGGAAGAGCCGCATTTGAAAGCCGGTGATTGATGTCAGAAAGTTCACTGTCTGATTCAACCTGGATTCCGAGATGATCAAGACCAGGCTTCGATCCACGCGATGAAATCGCAAAATTCACTTTAGGATCGGCTAGCATCCATTTCGCGTAATCCGGCTTGAGAACGGATGGTTCAGCTTCAAAAAGGGCCGCATAAAAACGGACATTGGCTTCGATGTCATCGACACTGAGATGAATATGAAGGCGTTTCAAGTCATTTCTCCAAGGTTTAACAGGATTGCCCGTTGCAGCAGTTCTCGGTCAGATAGCTGATGACAGCGTTCATTCGGGCATAGTTGGCAGAGTAAATGAGAGACCTTCCATCCTGACGCTGCAGAATGAGTCCAGCGGAATAGAGTTCCTTTAGATGAAAAGACAGTGAAGAGGGGGGGATATCCAATGCCTCAGCAATCTTACCCGCGGGCCTACCCTCCTCTCCCGCTTGCACCAAGAACCGAAAAACGGCGAGCCGACTCGATTGCGCAATAGCCGTCAGGGCAACAAGGATTTCATTCGTTTCCATGTTTCTAGAATAGTCGAATTATAATGAAGGGGCAATGTTTTGATCCGGGTTCAGTCAAAAAGCCGCCATCGGCTTGCGCTGTTTAGAGATTGATCCTTAGCCCGTGAGATCAACTTAAAGATCACCTCATAGTGAACGAAACTCCAAGGATAAGGATGGCGGGAATGGATCTGTTCGCTAAAAAATCACAGAAGAGCAATTATCGCTTGTCATCAGCCCCCACTTTCACACAAACTGAACACCAGCATGTTCTAGTGAACAAAACCTAAAGCGCTGATACACCATGATCGAAGCCAACCTTACGAATCTTTCACAACCCGTCAGACTCCTTTTTACGGGTTTTTTGTTGGTGACCCTGATGGGTCTCTACATGGCCGGTTTCCAAATCATGGAAACCCATGGCAAGGCCGATGGCCAACCGGGTCTTTCGGTCAATGACATTGTCTACAGCTATTACGGGAATCGCAGTGGATCAAAGCTCGAATCCATGCTCAATGGTCAGATGGAGCCGATGGCCCCGGATGAAGTTCGCTTCAAATTAATCCAATGGGCCCGGGAGGGTGGCAGCATCAAGGATTGGCTTCCTGAGATCAAGCCGATCATGGAGCAGTACTGCGTAAGCTGTCATGCAGAAGGCGCCAGCATTCCTAATTTCAACCAGTTCGAAAACTTACAAAAGGTCGCCCAGGTGGATGAAGGGGCCAGTATCGCTAGCCTTACCCGGGTCTCACATATTCATCTTTTCGGAATCTCTTTCATCTTTTTGTTTGTCGGTTGGATCTTCGGCATGGCCAATTTTCCAGAGCGCTGGAAGATCATTCTCATCGCGACGCCCTTTGTTTTCCTGCTGCTCGATGTCTTGTCATGGTGGCTGACTAAATATTTTCCTGTGTTTGCCTGGCTCACCATGCTAGGTGGGGTCGGATCTAGTCTTGCCTCGATGATCATGATCGTCACCTCTCTCGGGCAAATGTGGATGTGGGAGTTTGTTGAGAAACGGGATTAACTACGCGCTTTTCCCCTCAAAACAACCTTATCCGCCAACTCGCTGAAGTTGGCGCAAAAAGACCCGCCATCGAAAGGTGGCTTCAAGCGCCTTTTTCAACGTGATAGCATCTTCCTCATCGAATAGAATTTTTTTCTTATTTGGTAGATCATTCCACAAAACCAAAAACAATCATTCTCTAGGACGAGGAGGGACGTGTATGAGCTTTGACTTTAGCCGGGTAACCAAGCGTGAATTCAATGTCGGCAACAAAGACCAGCAAATGCGTCTGGCTGGCGCTGCGGGCATCATGATCATCGCGGCCATCATCGAAAATGGCGTTCTGATGCTCTTAGGTATCGGCGTAGCGGCCCTTGCCTTCTTGAAATGGTGCCCCATCTACTCCGGGATGGCTAAATCGACCGTTACGAAAGGGGAGAAACCCCCGCTCTTTTGAAGATCCACCCGTCATTAATCTCTAAAGTGACATGAGAAAACGTCACTTTCTCAGGGACGTTTACAAGCATTTCCAAAAAGGGATTGGGAATTATGGTGTCCTCACTGTCACCATCGTCCTGATGATCCTGAGTCGCCCCTTCTTTGAGCCTGATGGCCAAGGTGGGGGACTCACAGACGCCTTCTTCCTGATCATCTTTCTTTCAGCCGTCCTCGCGGCTAGAAGGAAACCCTTCAATTTTGCCTTAGCCGGTGGCCTTGGGCTCTTAACGTTTTTCGCTAAAATTCACGTTCATTTCAGCACCCTTACGCTGTTACCCCTCATCATCAGCGGATCCACGGGCCTTTTTTTTCTGAGTGTTCTGATCAATCTCGCCAGTGAGATATGGAATCAACGGCACAAGGTCAATGGCGAGGTCATTTTCGCAGCGATCTCGGCTTATCTTATGATCGGGATGACCTGGTGCTATTTCTACGAATGCATTGAATTGGCCTCGCCAGGGTCATTAAAAGGGCCTTTAGACGTGATGGTGAAGGACGATTTCTTCTACTTTAGCTTTGTCACGCTATCGACCCTCGGTTTTGGGGATATCATTCCCGTTTCAAGGCTCGCCCGATCCGTAGCGATTATTGAGGCCATGACCGGGCAACTTTACCTTGCCATCCTCATCTCAAGACTGGTGAGTGCCCACGTTTCAGAACTCCAACACCAAGCGGCATTAAAGTTATCCCATGCCCTGAAAGATCAGTCGGCGGAGATCGATTGACCGGCCCCCTTTAGACCTCCTCGCTGAACGACACAAAGAGAAAAGATCGATGAAAAATATCCCACAACACCTGAAGTACACGGAGACGCACCAGTGGGCGCACCTGTTGGATGGCCAAACCGTAGAGGTCGGTATCACCGATCACGCTCAGGCAGAGCTCGGTGATCTGGTCTATATCCAGTTCCCCAAGGTTGGCCAGCACATAGAGGCCGGTAAGCCGATTATCGTGGTGGAATCGGTAAAGGCCGCGTCGGATGTGTATGCCCCTCTTTCAGGGACCATTACAGCCATCAACGATGATCTTGGCATCGCACCGGAACAACTGAATGAAGACGCCTATGCCGCCTGGCTCATCAAGGTCACGCCCGATGCCCCTGACGCACTTGATGATCTTCTCGATGCTCGCGCCTATGATCACTTTATCTCTTCGGAGACCTGATGGATCACTTGTCCCTATCGCGACCCGATGACTGGCATGTCCATCTTCGAGATGGTGACGCTATGGCGGCGATCGTTGGCGCCACAGCACGTCAATTTGGTCGGGCGCTGGTTATGCCAAACCTCCAGCCTCCGATTACTCGGGTTCAAGAGGCGCTGAGTTACCGGGCCAGGATTCTCGCTGGACTCAATCAGGAACATCCCTTCAATCCTCTGATGGCCCTCTACCTGACCGAGGGTACGCCTAAAGAAGAGATTGCGCGCGTCGCCGAAACTCCCGAAGTGATCGGCTTTAAGCTCTACCCCCAGGGGGCTACGACCCATTCAGAGGCCGGTATCCGATCACTCGAGGCCCTTGATCCTCTCCTAGAAGCCCTGGCGCATTATCAGGTGCCTTTGATGGTTCATGGTGAGGTCACGGATAGCGACATCGATATTTTTGATCGCGAAGCACTCTTCATCGAGCGCTATCTCGAGCCAATGAGTCAACGCTTTAGATCCTTAAGAATTGTCCTCGAACATATCAGCACCCGGGAAGGCGTGGAGTTTGTCGAGCGGGCCACGGGTCCAATCGCCGGCACCCTCACCGCGCACCATCTCCTTTTAAACCGAAATGCGATGCTCGTGGGTGGTATTCAGCCCCACCACTACTGTCTACCGGTGCTTAAACGAGAAACCCATCGGCAAGCTCTGTTGGCTGCAGCGACCAAAGGTCATCCTCGCTTTTTCCTTGGAACCGACAGCGCACCCCACCTTAGATCCCACAAAGAGTCTTCCTGTGGTTGCGCTGGCTGCTATACCGCCCATCATGCCATCGAACTGTATGCCACCGCATTTGATCAGGTTGGTGCATTAGATCAGCTTGAAGGCTTCGCGAGTCATCATGGGGCAGACTTCTATGGTCTCCCCCGAAATACCGAGACGATTCGGCTTCAAAGGGTTCCCACCGAGATCCCTGATGCGCTCCCCTTCGGAGAAGAGACCGTCATCCCCTTTATGGCCGGCCAAACCCTCCCCTGGACAATGACTGAGGCCGAGTGAAGGACTTCGGGTGAGGCCCGCACCCGCTGTCACCGTATGGTAAAATAAGCAGTTATTTCCAAGTTTTTTTGCCGCGCTGGATCCCCCGCTTCGGCTCAGTCATCATTCATCATGCAAGAACATAAGCTCACCCATCTCAAGCAGCTGGAAGCAGAGAGTATTCATATCATTCGTGAGGTCGCCGCCGAATTTGAGCGTCCGGCGATGCTTTACTCCATTGGAAAGGATTCTGCGGTCATGCTGCACCTTGCCATGAAGGCCTTTCATCCAGGAAAACCTCCTTTTCCGTTGCTCCATGTGGATACCACCTGGAAGTTTAAGGAGATGATCACCTTTAGGGATCAGATGGCGCATGATTTGGGGTTTGACCTCCTCGTTCATATCAATCAGGAGGGCGTTGACGCCGGCATTGGCCCTTTTAGTCACGGCAGTGAAAAACACACCGACGTCATGAAGACAGAAGCCCTCAAGCAGGCGCTTAACCGTTATCAGTTTGATGCCGCCTTTGGTGGCGCCCGTCGCGACGAGGAGAAATCAAGAGCCAAGGAAAGGGTGTATTCGTTCCGCGATCAGAATCACCGATGGGATCCTAAAAATCAGCGCCCTGAACTCTGGAACATCTACAACGCGAAGGTGAATAAAGGGGAAAGCATTCGCGTCTTCCCCCTCTCGAACTGGACGGAGCTCGATATATGGCAGTACATCTACCTTGAGAGCATCCCGATCGTTCCACTTTATTTTTCAGCGCCACGACCCGTGATTGAACGTGACGGCATCCTGATCATGGTAGATGATGATCGATTCCCCTTAAGGCCTGGCGAGGCGCCCAAAATCAAAAATGTTCGTTTTAGAACTTTAGGCTGCTATCCCCTGACGGGCGCTGTCGAGTCTGAAGCCACCACCCTCCCCGAAATTATTCAGGAAATGCTGTTGACGACCACGTCCGAGCGCCAGGGCCGCCTCATTGATCATGATCAGGCGGGCTCAATGGAAAAGAAGAAAAAAGAGGGTTACTTCTGATGGCTCACCAATCCGACCTGATTGCCGAGGATATTCTTGCCTACCTCACCCAGCATGAACATAAGGATCTTTTAAGATTTCTGACCTGCGGTAATGTCGACGATGGTAAAAGCACCTTAATAGGTCGCTTGTTGCATGACTCGAAAATGATCTATGAGGATCAAATTGCCGCGATTCGAAAAGACAGTGCCCGCTTTGGAACCACCGGTGATGATTTTGATCCTGCCCTTTTGATGGATGGATTGGAGGCAGAGCGCGAACAAGGGATCACCATTGATGTGGCCTATCGTTACTTTTCAACGACCCGGCGCAAGTTCATCATTGCAGATACCCCAGGCCATGAGCAGTACACTCGGAACATGGCCACCGGCGCTTCGACCTGCGATCTGGCGATCATTTTAATTGATGCGCGACATGGGGTTCAGACGCAAACCCGTCGCCACAGCTACATCGTTTCACTTCTCGGAATCCGTCATATTGTGGTCGCCATCAACAAGATGGACCTGGTGGACTACAGTGAGGCGGTGTTTCAGGACATTCAACGAGATTACCTTACGTTTGCCGACCGACTTCATTTCAAGGACATTCATTTCCTGCCCATTTCAGCACTGAAGGGCGATAACGTCGTCAACCCAAGTCCGAGCATGCCTTGGTGCCTCGAGCCCCCTTTGATGACCCTCCTCGATACCATCGAAATCGCGAGCGATCTAAACCTCGTGAATCCCCGCTTTCCAGTACAGTACGTCAACCGTCCGCATCTCGACTTTAGAGGCTACAGCGGCACGGTGGCCTCTGGTATTTTTAGAGCGGGTGACCCCGTCATGGTCCTGCCTTCGAGAAAAACCAGTCAAATAGCCACGATTCATACCTACGATGGCCCCCTTGAGGAAGCATTCCAGGGACAAGCCGTGACCCTGACCTTAACCGATGAGATTGATGTCAGTCGTGGCGACACGCTGGTTCGTCCTGACGACCAACCCCTTTTTGAAGCCCATTTTCTGGCCCATGTCGTTTGGATGAACGAGGCGGCTCTGGTGCCTGGCCGCCAATATCTCATCAAGCACAATACCCGGTCGGTCACTGGTTGCTTCCGGGAAATACGTTATCGAATCGACGTCAACTCACAGACGCATCATCCCTCAACACAGCTTCACCTGAATGAGATTGGTCTCGTGGATGTGGCTCTAAATAGCCCTATCCCCTTTGACCCCTACAGTGTTTGTCAGGGAACCGGTGCCTTCATCATCATTGATCGACTGATGAATGCCACCGTTGGGGCTGGAATGATTGTGGGGTTGTCTGATCTTGAAGATGAACTCGGGCCGGTAACTCAAGAGGAATATGAAACTCGATTTGGACAGAAAGCAACCATCCTATGGCTGGGCAGTGACCGAATTCAACTCGCTGAAGAGGCCGGACGCCGCCTTTTCAATCTCGGCCATGCTGCGATCGTGTTGGATGATCCTTCTCTAAAATCGGTCCTCGATCCCGTGACCCAACAACTGCTTCGTGCAGGACTCTTGGTGCTCAACGCGATCGACGGCGAATGCCCCTCTAGCGAGGATCATCTTGACGTGCCAAAATCGATGAAGACACCCGACGCGCTTATTGACTGGATGAAAGATCAGCGAATTGTGTCCTAAGCGCTATCCCATGCTCTCGGGTTGTTTGTTGAGATGGCTTGAAGTAACACCCTAACGAGACCTGGCCCCTATGAGAAGGCCCGAAAACATTCGCTACTGGCTCGATGAACATCCGCCAGCCCAAATTTCATTGTTGCTGGCCATACAGCAACTGTCATTCCTTGGGGTGTACCTGGTCGTTTCACCCATCTTTGCTCGAAATCTACAACTTGACCATGACCAATCCATTCAGCTGATCGCCTCCACCCTCCTCGCATCAGCGTTCGGGGTCTTGCTGCAGCGGATGCAACGGTTTGGGATCGGCTCAGGCTATTTCTGCCCCCTCCAAGCCACCTCCTCGACCTTCGGTGCCCTGGTACTAGCCAAATCGTTAGGCAGTATTGCGACGATGTTCGGTGCAGTAACGGTCGTCGGTCTGAGCCAAATTGTTTTTGCTCAGATCTTTTTGCGGCTGAGATCCATCTTCACCATTCAAATCGCTGGCATTGCTGTCATGCTGATTGGTCTAGGGCTTGGTCATAGTGGCCTCAAGTTAATTATTCAACCTGAAGCGGGTCAGTTTGCCTCTAATAATGACCTCCTCATTTCCATGCTGACCCTCAGTAGCATGATTTTATGTAACGTCTGGTCTTCGGGACTCCTCAAGCTCTTTTCAGCGTTTATTGGACTCCTGACTGGGATTGTGTCCAGCATTTATCTCGGTGTCATCTCAGCGGATGAATGGGATCTCGTCGCTGCTGCCCCGCTCTTTATGCCACCTGAACCCCTTCACCTCGGGTGGGATTTCAACTGGCACACGGTCCTTCCTGGCGTCGTCACCGGATTATTTTTAGCCCTCCATGGGTTTGGTGCATTAATTGCGGCCCAACGCTTTAGCGATGCCGATTGGAAACGACCTGAAATGCCGCTGATTCGTCAGGGGATCGTTGCGGAGGGGATCACTAATCTCTTTGCATCTCTTATGAATGGTCTTCCGATCACGTCCTCCGGGGGCGGAGTGACGCTTGCCGCAACAACAGGGTGCACCAGCCGATCACTGGCTTATTGGCTCGCAGCGATTATGACGATCATTGCCTTCATGCCCAAGGTGATTGTCTTTCTGGAAATTCTCCCCCCTAGCGTCATGGGTGCGGCCATGATGTTTCTGGCGTGCTTCACCGCGATGACTGGCCTCCAAATCGTGTCCTCAAGGCTACTGGATAGCCGTAAAATCATCACGATTGGGTTTGGAATGATGGTAGGCATCAGTTTCGAACCTTTGAGAGACCTTATCTACCACCATATTCCTGAAAGCATGCAGCACTTCATTTTTTCAGGGGTGGGATTCGGGGTCTTTGTAGCCGTCGCGTTATCCGCCATTTTTAGGATTGGGGATCACACCCGCTTGCGCCGTCGGTTCGATGCCCACCACAGCTCCATCGATGATGTGTCAAGCTTCTTAATCGATCAAGGTAAAGCTTGGGGGGCCCGCCCTGAGATTGTAAGGAAAGCAGAATATGCCACCTGGCAAGCGTTCGAAATCCTAACCGAACATGATCTCCTCAAAACATTTCCCGATGGAAAGCAGGCCGAAATTGAACTCGAGACGGTATTTAACGAATTCACCTTCAGCGTACTGATTCGTTATCGCGGCCAATCGGTTCCTCTGGCCATGCATCCACCGACGCATGAAGAGTTTCTATTAAACGAGGACGGCGTACTCCAAATGGCGGGGTATCTATTGCGTCGTCTCGCCGATAGCGTCTCAATCAGAGATACCAGCGAGGGCTGTATCTTAAAACTGGTTTTTTCAGACTAGAAAAACCTTTTTCAAAAAATCCCTCGTTGATCCATTCAATGAGGCGTTCTTCCCTCTCTATCAACCACAGAATAGGGCTCAAAGAGCCCTTCGGCCTCAGAGTCATCCTCCTTCTAGGATCTTCGAATCTATCCCATACAAAGAATGAACCTAATTGATCAGGATGCCGTCTGATGAAGTGCATCTTTGATATACAATGAATGTTATGGGACCTTCCTTGAAGGAATAAGCTCATTTATTGACCATTTGGAGATTATCATCATGAAATTCCGTCACCTCCTCGTCCCCGCCTTTATCGCCTCAATCTTACTCTCCGGCTGTGAAGCCAAGAAGCCACCCGCAGATGCTGCAGCGCCTGCAGCGCCCGTAGCCGCCGCCGCGACCCCTACTGTGGCAGAGACGGCTAATGCCCCAATGGATCCAAAGAATTGCACCAAGGACGCCATGAAGGCCTCGGTTGATGCCAGCTGTAAGGCGGAGTGCAAAGGGGTGAAGGGCAAAAAAGCGAAAGCGTGCATGAAGAAGTGCACTCAAACGGCTGCAGCCGGCCATGACTGCATGGCACATTGCGGTTCGACCATGAGCCAAGACCACCAGTGCCAGTCACACTGCGCCTCTTCACCGACAGGTGGCATGGATAAAAGCTGTGCTCAACATTGTGATGGGACGAGCACCGCGGCTCATGACTGTGCCAAGCATTGCGAAGGACACAAAGACCCACAAGCCAAGGCTTGCGTCAGCCACTGCGCACATTAAAAGCTCTTCAGGGGGCATGGAAGCCCCCTTATTGGCTCACTCTGCCTGTAATTCGATCGTTCCCTGCACCGTGACAGATACACTCTGTTCCCCGGCTAAAAGGACCGGGAGAGTAGCCGCATCAGAACCCTCCACAGACATCGCGCGATTGGCGCGGAGCGGTTGAAGAACATTTCCGTGTGTGTTGACATCCAAGGTGACGATTCGGTAACGTTTTCTTCCAAGCTGCTTCGACACGAGATCAGCTCTCGCTGCAAAACCCTTCAGGGTTTCACCAATTAAACGATCTTCGGCCTCACGTAATTTTAAAGGCGAAATCGTGTAGTCGATGGACTCGACTTTAAGGGTCTTTTGAAGAAGACCGATCACCCCTGCTAAAGCCTCTAGATTTCTGCTTTCAAGACGAAGGGATTGCTGAACACTCCAACCCGTCACTTTCTGATCCTGATAAGTGGGTTGAGTCTGGTAATTCAGGGTCTGATAGTCGACATCGGGCACTTTTTTAAGCGTTTCTAAGGCAGATTGAAGCGTCCCATTCACCTCATGAGCAAGGCTTTCTGCATTCGCTCCGGTGCTCCGGGCATAAAGGATTGCGATCAAGGTGTCCTGAGCAACTTTGCTTTCAGCGGAGGCCGTGAGATTGATACGATCATACGTCTGGTTAGTTTCACCCGAGAATGAGGGCTCCCAAGGGAACGCCACCAAAAGGCTGATTTGAAGCAAACGAATCCCTCGTCTCATGTTGTTTCCCCCAGTAATTAGTGCGAACCGAACATATTAGAGCCACCCCCACTGAAACCTGCAATGATGGGGGCCACGATGGCAATGAACTGTGGCGCGTGATGCCTGATAGAAAATTCAAATCCATGCTCACGAATCCATTCCTTACTATTAACTCCAGGCTGGTCACGATCAATGAAGTCACGCACCCGACGATTCCAATAAAGTGTTGCAGAACCATAAACGGTTAATAACTGCACACTGAAGGCAATCCCCCAATATTGATAAATAGAAGACATTACCCCATGAATGCTTTTTTTAGTCTCCGTATCGTCCAGAAGGGAGATCGGCCATTCCAGCCAACAGCACATATGCAGCATCCCAAAAAGCATGATCAATGAGCCAACAATCACACTCTGATCAAGACAGTGATCACGCCTCAAATAATAATCAAGCGTATTGTCACAATCGCGCCTTGGTTCCGTCACCGCAGCACAGATCGCGAGTAGCACCATAATTCCTGAGAAAACGGCAAGGATATTTATAAAAACAATAGCGGACCAGACAGTTTCTGCAACTGCGGGTCCAATTAAAGAAGACGCTGAAAGCCATTCAAAGGTGGTCGCAAATATATTATTGTAAATAGCCGAATGCTCATCAACACCGCCAAGGCGAAGGAGATCCAGAATGACAATAGCAAGACCCATCAGAAGAATGGGAACCACCGATGAAGTCTGATGACACCTCCTAAGGTTACTGATGCTCCAAATGATGCTCATGATGTAACCCCAAACCAATAAAAGACCACTCCCCTCCCAAAATATTCTTCCCCGATATTCTCGTAACGTCGCCACGGGATTAATCGGCTGCTCTGATAAGGCCTTGAGGATCTCGGTTCGGATCTGAGCACTATTAGGACCATTGATCTCGAAAATGGCGTAAGTGACCACCTGGATCAGTACGGCCAGAAAGGCAATGACTAGCCAGGTTTTTCCTCTGAAGATGCGGGGGAAGGTAGACATTGATCGCCTCTTTTTGAGTGGGTTTTATTGAGCGCCAAGGTCAATGGGTATTCCAACGCGTTGGGAGGCATCGATCACGCCTGCCACCGGGGCCCCCTTGACCACCGATACACCCTGACGTTTCGCTGACGACTCTATGGCATCCATGAGGCTTTTAAGACGCTGGCTTGCCAAGGTATCGAGCGCATTGGCCAGCAGGGATTTCCTTGCCACCAGAGCGTGATAAACGCGGTCATAAAAATCAGGGGTGGCGCTTGCTCTCCCAAAGAATCCACCCACCGCATTAACCCGATCGGGACTTCGGCCGGTTTCCTGCTGATACGCGAGAACGATGGCATGATCCCCGTCACTGCTGTCTTTGATCAATTTCTCCAATGCCACCTGAGCGGCGGGATCGCTCGTATTAACCGAGTCAGGTAATTCTCCAGGCGCCAATGAAACGCCCAACAGCGCTCCAACGTCTTCACACACCGCCAACGTTTTAAGACCCTCAAGATCAACGTCCTTCAAAACCCCTCCATGGAGAATCAGCTTCACCGACGGCGTTTTAGCGAGCTGATCAATCAAGGCTTTTAGTTTGCCTTCTTCTGGCGGTGACAGCGTTGCATGGCCAGGATCGAAAAGGACGACTGCATCACCTGATGCGTTCATTCCCAGCAAGGATCCAACAGCATGGAAGGGAGCGGTGACGACCGAAGCAACGAAACCCGCCAAGGCATCGAAGGCTATTTTTCCAATAGGCATCTCAGGTTGATCCAATCGACCTTCGATAGGGATGGATACTTTAATTTTTCCATCATGATCTTTAAGAAGACTCAACGCCAATTCAAGGGGGAGTGAGGTCGCTTTTGGACTCTCGACCTTTTCTCCTAAGGTCACGTTATCAAGGACGATATCATTCGTACTCTTCAGTGCGCTATCGATCACCTGGTAATGAAGGTTGAGATCGAGGGTCCCTGATTCAATTCGGCGACCTGCAAACGTCGCACTGTATGGGGATAGAGAGGACATCACCACATTACGAAAGACAACCCCAAGGTCGAGATAATCCCTGACGGCCAAAGGACTTAACACGCCATCAATTCTGGCCTCTCCATAAGGCTGAATACGTCCCCCCAATCCAACATTGATTCTCGCCTTTGGGACTAGCGAAAATCCCGCGATGGCCCCACCAAAGGATTCAATCCTTGTCGCAAAGGGAATGACAAGGCTGGCATCGCTGAAATCCAAAGTCCCTTTTTCAACAACAATACGGCCAATCGAAACATTGAAAGGCGAAGGCTTATCCTTAGACTGGATGGGGGCCTTATTCTTTAAAGCTGGCGCTTCTTGAGGCTTCTCCTTTTCACTTTTAACGGCCGCTTTTTGTGCGGGAAAAAGATCTGAAATATTCGATTGTTTATCTTCACGAATAGCCACTACACCATCAGGTTCGATAAGCCGAACCTCTTTAATTGACAATCGTTCTGGCGCGAGATTCATCTCAAGACCACGAAGCCAAAGATCCCGCCAAGACAAGAACTTGTTTTCGCCTTTGAGTGACACCAGATGGAGATGACTGAGATGGAGATCACCCTTTACGGCCCCTTTCAAAGGCGCTTCATTCTGTTGAACATTGACCGCCAGTTTAGATGAGAGCTGGGCATCTTTTAGATGCAAGGCCACCCCATCCCCTAGGAATGGATCGAGGGGTTTGAGATTCAGCCGGTCCAGCTGGACATCCGCCTTCACCCCATGGGCAACCGGGTCAAGGGCTCCCCGAAGGTCCATCGTGCCACCTTGACGAATAGCGGCGTGCAGACTGAATGGGATCGGCGCCTTAGCCTCGCTGGAGATCTTTTGAATGCCAAGTCCCAAATCAACGATGTCATAGGCGACTTCAACGGGATGACTCTTATCCCTCATCGAAACATTCACTTGATCCATCGTGAATTCATCAAGATCAACTATAAAGGCGGGAGATGGTGACGCCGCCGTGTTTTGAGGCACTGGAGGAGGATTCTTGGAGGTAAACAGGGACAGAGGATAAAGATCGCCGCTGGCGCTTCGAGTGATACCGGCATTGAGTCCCATCGATCTCATGCTTCCCATATGAACCTGACGTTTTGCCACATCAATGGCGCTATTAAGCACATCAAATGACTGTAATGCCAGCAACGGTTCTTGAGCTCCAGGGGTCACCACGTTGAAGTCTCTGAAACCCAGCCCAAGGTGATTGATCTGTATCTCTGGCGGTCCTTGACCAAAGACGCCATGAACGTTCATGGCCATCTTAAAGGCATGAAGATTGATCCCAAGTGGGACCGGGAATTGCTGGAGGGTCGCATCGACACCGATGTCATCCACGTTGAGGGCCGAAAGATCGATCGTCCAAGGCGGACTAGGGCCATTCTCAGGGGCCTTCATCGTCACACTGGGCGGCGGTGAAACAGCCGAGGTCGGTTTATTAGGGCTCTTTAGCCCATCCTCCCAATTACTGTGACCCGCCTCATCCATCGTCAGATGGAGCTGCCCCTTCGTCAACGAAAATTCTGGAATGGCGAGTGTTTTAGCCGAAAGGTCCAGCTGAATCTCCCCGAGATGCAAATGGTCAAGGGTGATCAGAGGCGATTTTGAATCTGAAAGACTGAATCCTTGAAGGTCTAGGCGCGTTTGTTCAATGAATAAGGAGGGTTGTTTGGATTGCCCTTCCAAACGGTAATGAAGATCAAGGCTCAGATCCCCTTGGAGCTGACTCAAAGAGCTTAGGTTCTTGATATAAGGCCAGAGTGTGTCAAGTTTGAGGCCTGTGATAGCGAGAGCCCCGGCCGAGGCTAATGGGCTGAGCCTGAGGGTCCCGTGCCAATCGAGGAGTCCACCCCCGGGTAAAAGGGCTTTAATGCCATAGTCCCCCTCCTGGTTCTTGAGGGTCGAAACATGGTCAAGCGTTAACGACAGATGTTCCGCCTTCGTCGAATAATAGGGTGCGATCTCCCGATTCTCAAAAGAGACTGCACCATCCATCAAGGCCGCACTTTCGATGAGGAGCCCTGGCAGCGAAGCCTCTTCAGGGACTGGCGGCGAGGGAGGGTCATCGGATTTTATGCCTTTGATCATTTTAAGAAGATTGATCTCCCCGTTAGCTTCCTGGGTCAGCGCCAAAGAAGGCGCTTCAAGGCGGAGTTCTGAAAAAGTGGGCGCTCGATGCCAGAGGCTTCCGATGAAATCAACATCGAGAACGCCTTGATTGAGAGAAAAGACCGGTGTTTCTTTTTGATCGAGAATCGCCAGACGATCGATCTCGAGGCGAAAGGAAAAGGGATTGAAGTGAATCGCCTCGATACTAACCGGGGACTTCAAGAGATCACCGAGCTGATGAGGCAAGAATCGCTCAAGCACCAGAGGAATGACCAAGAAACCGACCAGTGCGTAGCCAAGGATAAGGCCTATCCATAGCTTTCTTTTCCGGTGAATCAAGGACCACACGCTCATCAACACCGTCATCATTCCATTCATTCGAGATCACTCCTGAGGGGATGATGCCGGAGGATCCAGGGGCCGCATCCATTTTTTATCATCCTAAGATGATTTCATTATAAATATTTGAAGATCGGGGGACATCCTGACGCCCCTCGCCTTTTATCGATGATGATGCGTTCTTTTGAGATTGATCTTCTAACTAGTGGTGACCTTAGTGATGAATTTCTCGCTGGCGTTGTTTAAGGAGTTTATTGGCCTCCCGAATAACCGCTTTTTGCTCTTGTGGTGGCAGTCGCTGAATCTCATTGCGATGATCATAAAGGGTGTTGAGATTCTTCTGTGTGTTGGTCTCAGGCGGTTGCCGATAGCGAGGATACCCGGATCCATAATAAGTCGGGTAACCATAGCCATAGGCAGGATAACCGTAACCATAGGCAGGGTATCCATAAGCCGGGTAACCGCCATAGCCCGGGTAGCCCCCGTATCCCCCGTCATTAGCGCCATATTCACCCCATCCGGCACAACCGGACAAAGAAAGTAATAAGGCACTCATTAAGCCTCTAACGATCATGATGGGCGCTATCCACGCAGTGTTTGCATGCATTGACAATCTAAGAAAGAGAGGGAGCCGATCATCCGCCTTGATGGTCAGATGATCGATTCTCTGAAATGAGAGGCTCGATCATGCCCTCTTATTCGGCGAGGAAACAAGCGGATTCAATTTCGCATTGTATTTTATAGGTCTTCACTTTGCCGCAGCCACTGACCTGAATGATGAAATTGCTCCAGACGGGCCCCTGCGGAGCCCCTTCTTTGGGCTTGGCTGAGAGCTCATCCGTCTTGATATTTGAACAACCAAGATCTTTTTGACCGAGTTGATGAGCCAGGGCCTCGGCAGGTATCAGATCGTCAGCAAGCCTTTTCTTGTCCAATTCCGCATCATACTTGATGATGGCGCAGCCGTTAAAGTTAAACGCTACCATCCATAGCGCCACCATGAAAACCATTTTTTGAGTCATCGTCATCAGGCATGCTCCTTAACCGCTAGGTCAGACTAGAAAAAAGGGCTTTGTTACCAGCCCATGAATAATGAGAGTGAAAGGGTATTCAAACTACCGTATGCGCTGTAGGACAAATTCGGTCTAGATTTGTTGAGCATAAGGTTCATATAACCAAATTCCAGCCGAGTATTTTCATTGAAGGTCCAGCTGAGCCCTGCGAAGGCGCGATTCTGGTTGAATCCTGATAGTCCATAGAGAGGATTATTGACCACATTGTTGGCGTTAAAAAATACTTCATCCCAAAGAACAAACCCAAGACTTGGCTCAAATTCGAACGAATGAAGGAATTTAGCCATGGTGCGAGTCCGAACGCCAGGGGTATCGCCCTTAACAAATCGTAACTCAAGCATTTCTTGTAGCATCAAAGTGCCCATCGACGTTTGAACCAAGTAACGGATGGCTGGCCATGCAGCCTGCTCTCCGATAATTTTTCGGTTGGAGTTGCCGGTTGGAAGATACGTATAGCCCGCCCAAACGGTCAGGCGATCAGTGATAGCGTAGCCCAAAGCGGTTCTCAATAAGCCCTGATACCAGTTCAAATTATGCGTCTGATTCGCATCACTGAATCGACTTTGGCCTTCCATCCACAAACGGACATGAGTCAAGCTATCATCAATATGGGATAAATCACCCTCCCTGACCACTTGCGTCCAAAGGCCCATAGCCTCAGTGATTCCAGGCGCGACAGGGGCTGGCAATACAGCGAAGACCCTCAGTGGTAGTGCAAACAGTAAGAGCGATAAAAGCCTTGTGAGGCAGAAAACCAGCCGATGAGGTTTGCCATTCATGAGCGGTTATTTTTGATTCAAAACCCAATAATACTGTAATTGACACTAAAAGAATGGCTGAGGGGATCTGGATTTTGAGGAGCACAATGAAAACTTTAGGGCGGATTCATAGGCCCCCCTTAAAACATCAGCCCCAAGCAACGTCTCAGCGTTGATGTTGATTAATGTTGGCCATCACTTTCAGCGCATTCTCAAAGGGTTCGCTCGAAACGCTGAGTTCACCCCGAAGAGGATTATCAAGAACAGCAATAAGGGTCACCATTCCCGAGAGGTAAAACACATAGAGTCCCGTCAAAAGAAAATGGGTTCGAAACGATGGGAAATTGAAGAAGAATAGGATAGGGATACTTAGAAATGCGCCACCAATAATCACCATCCAAAAGATTTTTGGAATGCCAAGATTGCCCCCATCGATCCGCATTCTTCTCGCCTTCAGAAGGTCAGAAAATGCTGAGACGGCCTCTGCATAAATAATCGGTTGGACTGTTGCCAGTGATTCATATTGAGCAAGCCTCTGATGCAAGGTGGTTATGAGATCTGTGCCGCTGGCAGCCATCGTGCCATGCCGCTGTGCCGGCCATTCAAGCTGAATGACCTCCTTGGTGTAGTTCATAATGTCCTGAAGGATAGCCTCGTGTGCCGGATCATTCAAAACACTGACACATCGATACAACTGAATGATTGAGGCTGATTCTTGATCAACCAACTCATGGATCTTGTCATAATTCTGCCATGTCGCGACGGCAACCAAACCCAGCAACAGCCCGTACAACATCCCGATGGCACCGAATATAGCGCTAACCGCTTGATCGGCCTCTTGGGACTTATGGAAATATTTGCTGATGACGTTCCGAGTGACAACCAGTCCGGTCAAAGAAATAGCGAGAAAAAGGACCTTTATGCCTAGACCCAGCTGCCAAGTTGGGACGTCATAAATCCAATACATATCCATTCAGTCGCGATCCCCTCTTTATAAAACCGTTTGGTGATCAGATCAGGGAATTTGGTCGGGGTGAAAGGATTCGAACCTTCGACTTCTACCTCCCGAAGGTAGCGCTCTACCAAGCTGAGCTACACCCCGTTACGATCGAATTAAAGATGAAATCATCTTCCTTCAAACAGGAAAGATTTTACGAAACCGCTTTTAATGACTCAATCCCATCCCCCCCAAAGAATCAGCGTTGGCGCTGAATCATTAGTAGTTACGATCGACAGAAAATCTTGCAAGATCCTCAAGGGCCTGACGATAGGGTGAAGACGGCAGAACACTCAGGGCCGAAATAGCCTTATCGGCCTCTTCAACGGCGCGGCCTGAGGTGTATTCAATAGCGCCGGTCGATTTGACAACGGCAAAGACGTCCATAAATGCATCGCGATTACCCTCCTCGATCGCGCTGCGAAGGATACTGGCGTCCGCTGAACTGGCATGGGCCATGGCGTAGATGAGGGGTAGGGTCGGTTTGCCATCGGCAAGATCATCACCCAGATTTTTTCCAAGCTCTTCAGGCTTCGCCCGATAATCCAAGGCATCATCAATCAGCTGAAAGGCAATACCCAGATGGAGTCCATAACGCGTCATGGATTCTTCCACCTCTTTTTCAGCGCCTGAAAGGACCGCCGCCAACTGGAGTGCCGCTGAAAAAAGAATCGCCGTTTTACGAGAGATCACTTCGAGGTAGTTGGCCTCGGTAGTTTCAGGGTTGTTACAGTTCAACAGTTGCAGAACCTCGCCTTCGGCGATGGCCGTTGTGGTTTGCGAAAGGATGTCCATGATGCGAAGATTTTTGACCCGCACCATCAGCTCGAATGAGCGTGAATAGAGGTAGTCTCCAACCAGAACGCTCGCTGAATTCCCCCAAAGGGCATTGGCCGTGTCACGCCCCCGGCGGAGCGTCGACTCATCAACAACGTCGTCATGCAACAAGGTCGCGGTGTGAATAAATTCGATCACTGCGGCCAGGGTGATGGCGTGGCGGTCATGGCATCTGAGGGCTTTAGTGGCCAACAAAAGCAACATCGGCCGTAAACGCTTGCCACCGCTATTCACGATGTAGTGACCAATTTGATTGATCAAAACAACATCCGACTTCAACTCTTCAAGAATGAGTTGGTCGACGGCGTGGGTCTCCTCCTTAACGAGATCTCGGATACTAGAAAAATCGGTGGTGGCAGGCGAGCTAGCAGTGAGGGTCATAACGTTGTTGGTAAAAAGACGCCACCCCGTCAAAGGGGGAAAAATCGCCAATAATTGAAAGCCGTGATGCTAGGTTTGCGCAATGAGACTGTCAAGAATCAAGGCGCTGAATGGGGCTGTTCTAGATTTCATCCGCTACCAGACACTTCTTCTGAAGGAATGTCGCCCTCATAAGGCGTTGCATAACCACACTCCTTCTGGGGGCAAACCTTCTCGGCCCCTCGGCGCTTCGTGATCTTGAGGGTTAACAGTGGCCACTGGCACTCAGGGCAAGGTTCCTTGATGGGTGGATTCCATACCGCATAACTGCAACTGGGATAAGTAGAGCACGAATAAAAAAGTTTTCCGAATCTCGATTTACGTTTGGTTAGATTACCCTGATGACACTCGGGGCACTCGACACCGGTATCCTCTGGCTTTTCAAGCGGCTCAATGTGCTTGCATGAAGGATAACCGCTGCAGCCAATGAATTTGCCATATCGTCCCGTCTTGATAATCAGCGGCGATTCGCATTTAGGGCAGGTTCGGCCTTCAACCACTTCTGGGGCAACCTGGGTACCGTCATCTTTCAAATTCCGCGTGTACTTACATTCAGGGTAAGTGGTACAGCCAATGAACCGACCGTTACGGCCGAGTCGAATAGACAACTTATTACCGCAATCAGGGCAAGCCTCATCCATTTCCTCATGCGTCACATCCTGACGCTTCAGGCTCTCATCCTTCTCCTCTACTAACTGAATGAAGGGACCCCAGAATTCGCGCATCAGAGGAATCCAGTTCTTTTCACCGCGAGATACGGCATCAAGATCGTCTTCAAGATGCGCAGTGAAATGATAGTCCACGTAGCGGGTAAAGTGATCGGTCAAAAACTTGTTAACAATTCGGCCAACGTCAGTCGGATGGAATCGTTTGGTCTCAAGCTCTGCATACTTTCGTTGTTGCAGGGTGGATATGATCGAGGCGTAAGTCGAGGGACGACCGATCCCGTACTCCTCAAGGGTCTTTACCAACGTTGCTTCAGTAAACCTTGGGGGAGGCTCAGTAAAATGCTGGGTCGAGAGGATATCAAGCAGAGCGATTTCCTGACCTTGCGTCAATTGGGGGAGAAAACCTTCCTCATCATCTTGAGCGTCATCATCTTGACCCTCAAGATAGACACTCATAAATCCAGGTGAAGCAACCGTTGAGCCATTGGCTCTGAAAAGACCTTCCAAGCCCTTGCCACAGGCTAAATCAACAGCGACCGTGTTGATTGTGGCGTGGACCATCTGTGACGCCACCGTTCGCTTCCAAATCAGTGCATAGAGCTTAGCCTGATCAGGACTCAGGTGAGCCTTCACTTCATCAGGAACTCTGAAGGCTGAGGTTGGGCGGATGGCTTCGTGAGCTTCCTGAGCATTCTTGCTTTTCGTCTTATATTGAGGCGGCTTATCAGGCACATTAACGGGCCCAAATCGCTGGGCAATCAATTCCCGGAGTTCCGTAACGGCATCATTGGCCAGAGTCACCGAATCGGTCCGCATATAGCTAATAAGACCGACAGTTTCGCCACCCAGATCAATCCCTTCATAGAGCTGCTGCGCAACCGTCATCGTCCGTCGCGTGGTAAAACCAAGCTTTCTTGAAGCTTCCTGCTGAAGGGTTGATGTCGTAAAGGGAGCTGCAGGATTTCGTTTGCGTTCCTTTTCCTCGACTTTTTGTACCGTCAATTTTCCTTGCGCGGCCACCGTCAACAAACTCTGCGCAGCATGGGCCTCGGTCTCGCCGGTGATGCTGAACTGCTCCATCTTGTTACCCTCAAGATGGGTCAATCGTGCTTTGAAGGCCTGTCCTTCAGCTGATGCGTTGGCCACAACAGACCAATATTCACGGCTGATAAATTGTTCTATTTCAAGTTCTCTCTCGACAATCATCCGAAGTGCAGGGCTCTGCACGCGACCTGCTGAGAGTCCTCGGCGAATCTTCTTCCACAGCAACGGCGAGAGCTTAAAACCCACCAGGTAATCGAGCGCTCGACGCGCCTGCTGAGCATTGATGAGATCGGTCGAGAGCTCTTTTGGATTCTCTATCGCCTCGGTGACCGCGCGCTTGGTGATTTCATGAAAGACCACCCGATAAACGGGCTTGTTGGTAAGAAGTTTTTTTTGCTGAAGAATCTCATGGATATGCCATGAAATTGCCTCTCCTTCACGATCTGGATCGGTGGCGAGAAACAGCGCATCGGCTTGTTTTGCTGCCTTGGCAATGGACTGAACGTGCTTCTCATTGCGGTCAATAAGTTCGTAGCGCATCGCAAAGTCTTCATCCGGATTAACCGCCCCCTCTTTAGGGACCAAGTCCCTCACGTGACCGTAGGACGCAAGGACCTGATAATCCTTACCGAGATACTTCTCAATCGTCTTGGCCTTAGCCGGAGACTCTACTATGACAAGGTTATGACCCATCTCGGTTCATTATTATTGTGAATGATCGCATTAAATAAGGAAGAACACGTTCTTGCATCAGGCTCGCCCTAATGCAAGGACTGAGGCAAATTACCATAGACTAGGTGCTCCATTCTTGCAAAGGCCAGCTCCTCATCTGGCTGACTGAAGAGGACCATCAGGACCATCCATTTAAGGTTATCCAAGGTGAGATGGGCTTCGTCCAGTGCCATCACCCGATCAATCACGAGTTCGCGACTGGCTGGTGTCAAAATGCCCGACTGCTCCAAAAACATCAAAAGACCGCGGCCCTCGGGATCCAATCGAGCCTCCTCAGCCCCTGAAAAAACCCGAAAAGCGGGGGTAGATACCGTTTTGATATCGTGATTTTCGGTCAGGGTATCGAGCCAATCGAGCGCCTTAGATATTTCAGCCTGGGGGAATCCGGCTTCCAATAGGTCCGTACGAACTTGATCAACATCGGCTTGATCATCAGCATCGCCATCCATGAATCTTTCAAAGAGGTAAATCAGCACATCGAACACGTTTTCTTTCATGAACACCCTGATGGTTGGGATCGAGGACAATGAGGATGGTAACAGCATCATCAACCAGCGCACCGGTTCAAACGACTCTGCCCGGGAGGGTTGAACGACCCCTTCATGGCATGAGCCGCCTGTTCCTCCCCTTTTATAGAGTATCCACAGACATTGCGGCTGGCGCAATGTTTTTAGCCGCCTCTCGCTAGCCCCTTGATTTTGCATGCTGACACCCCAAAATCTTGACCTAAAAGCGGCCTCTACTCCGCTACGCAACCCTTTCCTCAATTACAATAGGTTTTTGATCCGATAAAATTGCGCCACCCTTTGAATCCCCTGTACTGACCGATATGGCCCTACTCCCCATCCTTGAATTTCCAGACGAACGACTCAGAATCAAGGCAAAGCCCGTCATAGAGGTGACTGATGAGACGCGTCAGCTCATTGATGACATGCTGGAAACCATGTATGCAGCCCCAGGAATAGGGCTCGCGGCCACCCAAGTCAATATTCCTCAGCGTGTTCTGGTCCTCGACCTCTCAGAAGAAAAAAATGAGCCGCTGGCCTTAATCAACCCAGAACTGCTTCATCGGGAGGGTGAAGAAGAAACGGAAGAAGGCTGTCTCTCTGTCCCTGGGGTCTTTGAGAAGGTCAAACGTGCCGAAAAAATCAAAATCAAGGCCCTCAACCGCGAGGGCGCAATACAAGAATTTGAAGCTGAGGGCCTTCTAGCCGTTTGCATTCAGCATGAAATGGATCATCTTGAAGGGAAACTATTCGTTGATCTTTTATCCCCTTTAAAACGTCAACTGGCGCGAAAGAAGGCCCGAAAGGAGCAGCGCCAACGTGAATCTGGCGTCTCATCGTCGAAATCAGGCAGCGGCCCGTGAGGATTGTTTTTGCAGGAACCCCTGAATTCGCAGTCCCACCTTTAGAGGCCCTCCTGGCCGGGTCCTATGACGTTTGTGCAGTCTACACACAACCTGATCGCCCCTCTGGCCGAGGCCGAAAACTCACTGCAAGCCCGGTTAAAGCGATGGCGCTATCTCGAGGGATTCCGGTCTATCAGCCAGCCTCTTTCAAGAGCGAGGAAGCCATTGAAACACTGGCTCAACTCCAACCGGACCTCTTGATCGTTGTAGCCTATGGTCTCATCCTCCCGCTGCGTATCATCAATATCCCCCCTCTTGGAGCCATCAACATTCATGCGTCTCTCCTCCCAAGGTGGCGCGGTGCAGCGCCCATCCAAAGGGCCATCATCGAAGGAGATCAAGAGACAGGCGTCACCATCATGCACATTGAGCCCCGCCTTGATGCGGGTCCCATGCTTTTAAAAAAAGCACTCCCTATCGCGCCGGATGAAACGGCGGGGGAACTCCATGACCGCCTATCGACCCTTGGAGCTAGCGCTTTGATGGAGACTCTCTCTTTGATGGAAAAGGGGGCCCTTATGCCCATCGTCCAGGACGAATCGGTCGTAACCACCGCCGCTAAGATTCATAAAGATGAAGCGACACTTGATTTTTCGCTACCGGCTATAACCCTTGAAAGGAAAGTGCGCGGATTCAATCCCTGGCCTGTCGCTGAAACGACTTGGCGGGGTGAAATCCTCAGAATTTGGCGAGCGATGGCTATCACCGGGGACACCTCGGCCTCACCCGGCACTATCATCATCGGCCAAGGGTCCCTCGATGTCGTCACGGGCAATGGCCTTCTAAGGCTGCTTGAACTGCAACTTCCCGGCGGTAAGCGCATTAGCGCCAAGGATTTTCTCAACGCCCATAGTGAAGGTTTGACGCGCGTTGGAGAGCCCTCTTGAATTGCCGCGTGTTGGCCGCAGACATTCTTTTGGCGATCACCCGAGATGGAAAATCACTCTCAACCATTCTCGAACCGGCGCTTCAGTCGCTCCCTCAGGCCAACGATCGCGCTTTTGTGCAGGCCTTAGTTTACGGGGTCCTTCGCTGGTACTATCGCTTGGATCATCTTCTCAACATCATGACTCGAAAACCCATCAAGGACGATCGAGTGCGGATGCTGGCGCTCCTTGGCTTCTATCAACTCACCGCCATGCGCGTCAAACCCCATGCCGCTGTAAGTGAGACGGTGTCTTCGGTTCGTGAATCCTGGGCGAGACCGTTGATCAACGGCCTGTTGAGAACCTACCAGAGGGACTGTGAAGCTTTAAATACACGCCTCGACCTTGACCCGGTCAGCGCCACGGCTCACCCCGCGTGGCTCCTCGAGCAATTAGGGGCGAGTTGGCCACAGTCAGTCAACGAGATCACGTCTGCAAATAATCAGCCGCCTCCGATGACGCTTCGGGTGCATCTTGGTCGATGGACCCGTGACGCTGCGCTGGAACGTCTCCGTGAAGCCGGTCTCATGGCTCAACCCGGAGCGATGGTCCCTTCAGCGGTGCTCCTTGAAAAACCAGTTCCTGTAAGTCAGATACCGGGATTCGCAGAGGGTGACTTTTCCGTTCAAGATGAAGCAGCACAGCTAGCCGCTCATCTCCTCAATCTTCAGCCTGGACTGCGGGTCTTGGATCTGTGTGCAGCCCCCGGGGGGAAATCAGCTCATATCCTTGAATCAGCGCCTGAAGTAAAGGAGTTAGTGGCGCTAGATATAGCCCCTGAGCGACTGGAAAGAGTGCGAGAGAACCTCCACCGCATAGGACTTCATGCGAGATTAATCGCGGGGGATGCCTTAACCCCTGAGACATGGTGGGATGGTCAAACCTTCGATCGTATTTTGGTTGATGCCCCTTGCTCGGCCCTCGGCGTCATTCGCCGTCATCCCGATATCAAACTCCTGCGTCAGCCATCAGACTTAGAGGCTCTCGCCACGATTCAGAGCACGATTTTGAGAACGGCATGGACCCTATTGAAGCCGGGGGGGCAAATCGTCTATGGCACCTGCTCCATCTTGCCCGTTGAAAATGTCGAGGTGATCGCTGCTTTTTTAGCCACGCACCCTGAAGCGATCGAGCTTCCAATCGGGGCATCATGGGGCATCCCGCAACCCTTTGGTCGCCAAATTTTGACCGGCATGCACGACATGGATGGTTTTTATTATGCAAGGATCATGAAGCCATGCGATCAAGGCGCCTGATCTTGATCGGGTTCTTTCTTTTAGAGGGGCTATTAGCCCCTCTTGCCTGGTCATCGCCTTACGGCATCTTCATCAAGAGCGCTGAGTTCATAACCTCAGGAGATCTCAAGACATTATCCGCCGACATCGACTACCGGTTCACTCCCTCCACGATCACCGCACTGGAAGAAGGGATCCCATTAACCCTCTTGATTACTCTCAAGGTCAAAGATCCCGACCGTCTCTGGTTTCAGCAGCCCCTGATTGAGGACCAGCGCCGCATACAACTGCGCTATCAACCCCTAGCCAAATCTTTCCAAATTGCCGATCTAGGCAGTGGTGCGGTGCAAAACTTTGCAAGTTTTGCCACCGTTCTTGACACCTTAAGCCGACTCCGTGGCTGGAAGTTTGTGGGCCAATATGTCCTCGAGAAAGAGAAGTCCTATGATGCGATACTCCGGTTCAAGCTTGATATTGAATCCCTTCCATTACCCCTGAGGCTGGTCGCTTATCTCTCCCCCGAGTGGCATCTTGAAACCGAACCGTACCAATGGCGCGTAGAACCCTAAGGCCACCGTTGACCCTGTCGATCATCGCCCTCTTCTTGGCGATCCTGGTGTCCTTGCACCTGATGAGTACGGCTACCCAAGACGCCTCTGAGCTTGGGGAGATGTATTCGAGTCTCGTCTTGACCAATGGCCTTGCGAGCCTGATCCTGCTGGGGTTGGTCGGCGCCAATATTTATTGGCTTGCAAGGCAATTAAGAAAAAAAGCCGCAGGATCCAATCTGACCTCGAGGATGATCTTTCTTTTCAGCCTCCTGAGTCTCGCGCCCGCCTCGATTGTTTTTTATTACTCGGTCCAGTTTCTGGATCGAAGCGTTGACAGCTGGTTCGATGTCAATGTCGACCAAGCCATGGACGATGCACTCGAATTAGGTCAAACCGCTCTCGATGAACGCATGCGCAATCTCCTCAAGGAGACCGAGCAGATTGCCCAACAACTGTCGACCTCCCCCATCTCCTTGTTGAGTATCCGTCTCGGGGAACTCAATGAAAACGAGGATGCCGATCTCACCCTCTTTACCCGACAAGGCCAAATCATCGGTTTCAATGGATCACAAACCGAGACGATGACACCGAACCTGCCTGAAATCGGCATCATGGTTCAAGTGCGCCAAGGAAAGCCCTACATCGGGCTCGAGACCATCGGGCATGATGGCCTTCAGATTCGTGCTGTCGTCTCGCTGATCGGCGAGGACGCGATCTTTCTGCAAGCTATTTATCGTATTCCAAGGCAATTGGCACAGTTGACCGACAGTGTTGAAGCGGCCTATCAACGTTACAAGGAACTGACCTTTCTCCGTCGATCGCTGAAATTTACCTTCACCTTGACGCTATCGCTGATCCTTCTTTTGAGTCTTCTGGCTGCAGTTTGGGCGGCTTTTCTCAGTATTCGGCGCATCGTAGAACCGGTAAGACTCCTTGCGGTGGGCACCCGGGCGATCGCCGATGGCGATTATGAAAAAAGACTCCCGGTTAAAGACCGGGGAGAACTCGGTTTTTTAGTCGAATCCTTCAATACGATGACCGATAAAATTGCCCAAGCGAGGGACGAGGCACAGCAATCAAAATGGGTGGTAGAGCGACAACGTGCTTACCTTGAAACGGTCCTTGCCTCTCTCTCATCCGCGGTTTTAAGCCTTGACTCTGAACTCCGGGTATTAACGGCTAATCAATCAGCCAATCATATTTTGCACGCAGATTTTGAGCAGTACATTGGCTGGCCGCTGGCGGTGCTTTGTGGCGCCTACCCTCACATAGCCGAACTGATGACCCAACTTGAACCCTCCATGAAGAGCGAGTCCCCATCCTGGAAAATGGAACTGACCTTCAATAGCCCGACGGGACGTCAAGAACTCTTTTGCCGAGGCTCCTCACTCTATGGGGCTCAGGATCAGTACGAAGGACTCGTTTTAATCATTGATGATGTGACGGCTCTGATTCAGGCACAACGGAGCACGGCGTGGAGTGAAGTCGCACGCCGTCTCGCTCATGAAATTAAAAACCCGCTGACCCCAATCCAGCTCTCTGCCGAACGCCTTCGGCATAAACTGGCCAAAACGCTCGAGGGGCCGGATTTAGAGGTCCTCGAAAAATCAACCAGGACCATCGTTCAGCAAGTCGAGGCCATGAAAACCATGGTCAACGCCTTTGGGGAATATGCGAAGCCGTCCAACATTCAGCTGAGGCCGCTAAGGATCAATCCTCTTTTAGAAGAGGTGGTTGCACTCTACCCACCCAACGCCGGACTGAACGTTGAACTTCATTTAGACCCTGATCTCCCCGAGGTGCTTGGGGACCCGGTGAAACTGCGCCAGGTGATCCATAACCTCATCAAGAATGCAGCCGAAGCCATGCCGCAAGGACGATCAGGTAAGATGACCATTGAAACCACCTTTGGGGTGGGCTTTGGAACCGGTCACATAACACTTCGCCTGTCAGATGATGGTCCCGGAATCGCCCCAGACCAGGCGGAACGTATTTTTGAACCTTATGTGACCAGCAAGACTAAAGGAACCGGACTTGGACTTGCAATCGTTCGCCGAATCATCGAAGAATTAGGTGGACAGATCAAACTCGATACGGCGTACCGCCATGGCGCCAGCTTCTTGATTACCTTGCCTGTGGCCCAACCTCCAACCGATGTGAATGATGAGCAGCGCTAACAAAACCATTTTGGTGGTGGACGATGAACCCGATATCCGCCAGCTGTTACAGGACATCCTCGAAGATGAAGGGTTCACCGTGGCCGTTGCTGAAAATGCGGTGAAAGCACGTGAGGTGCGACTGGCTCAAAAGCCAGATCTTATCCTGCTCGATATCTGGATGCCGGATGAAGATGGCATCAGTCTCCTTAAAGACTGGCTCAAAGAGGACGGGGTTTGTCCCGTGATCATGATGTCAGGACACGGCACTGTCGAGACGGCTGTCGAAGCGACCCGGCTTGGGGCTTATGACTTCCTCGAAAAGCCGCTGTCGATGGCAAAACTTCTGGTGACCGTCGAGCGCGCGCTTGAAACCGCCCAGCTTCGGCGCGAAAACATTGGGCTCAAGCGCCGAATGGACGTCCCGGTAGAACCCATCGGCAAAAGCCTCATCATGGAAAAACTTCGGGATCAGGTTAAACGGCTCGCTCAACATGATGCCCGGGTCCTGCTGATCGGAGAGCCGGGCGCGGGCAAAGAGACACTCGCCCGTTTCCTCCATCATCATAGCCCAAGGCGTGAAGGGCCTTTTGTCGATGTGGGGGTCGGGACGATTGAAAGCAGTAATTCAGCGGTTGAATTCTTTGGCCGCGTCGATGGTGATCTCATTCAGCAAGGGCTATTGGAACAGGCTCATGGCGGCACGTTGTTTCTGGATGAAGTGGCTCACATGGAACCTGAAACCCAAGTCAGACTGATGAGCGCCCTCGAATCCAATTCGTTCTCAAGGGTTGGGGGGAGCGAGTTGATTCATGTCGACGTTCGGGTGATCGCATCAACCTGCCGCTCACTCGAAGATGAGGTCCGCAATGGACGGTTTCGGGCTGAACTTTATTACCTCCTGAACGTGGTCTCCTTAAGGGTTCCCTCACTCAGGGACCACAGTGAAGATATTCCGGATCTTCTGAAGTTCTATGTCGATTATTTTGTGAGCCGGGAGAAACTTCCGTTTCGTCGTTTTCCTGTCGCTGTCCAGAATTTCCTCCGAAATTACCCTTGGCATGGGAATATTCGCGAGCTTAAGAACCTGGTGCAACGTATCTTGATTTTAGGAAATGGTGAAGATGTCGAATTAGATGAGGTCAAGACCGCCGTTGGTGACTCTGTGGTTGAAATCAATCCACAGGCCGCGGAACAGCCGGACTTTTATAATCTCCCCCTCAAAGAAGCCCGTGAACACTTTGAAAAAGCCTACCTCGAATACCATCTCAATAAGTATTCCGGCAGTGTAGCCAGACTTTCAAGTGCCATTGGTCTTGAACGCACTCACCTCTATCGAAAACTCAATTCACTGGGTATTCGGTTTCGCGAGAAGCGTTAGCGACTTAAAAAAATCAATCGCCGTGCCGGACGGCAAGGACGTCACAGTGGGCATGGTTAACGACCCCTGAAGCGGTCGAGCCTAACAACAGCCCAAGCCCATGACGACCATGAGAACCAACGATGATCAGGCCAGCTTTCAACGCATCAGCCTTGTTGACAATCTCATTTTTGGGGCTACCCAGTTCAATATGGCAGTGGTCATCGTCGATGCCGTGATCTCGTGCAAATCCATGAAGACGCTTTCGAGCGTTTTCTAAAAGAACCTCCGTCAGATCGCCTTCAAAGGGCGATACCATCCCAAGATGGGTATCGAGCGGCATCAGATATTCGACCACATGAATAACATGCAATGGGGCATCAAACTGTTGAGCCAACTCAAGAGCCTTTCGAAAGGCTTTGTTGCCGGTGGGCGAAAAATCATGCGCGACCAAGAGGGTCTTGTAGTGAATCATGGCTATCTCCTTCAGCGTGACGGCATTTAGACCCTACCACCCTATGCTACAAACGCCAAGGTCATCAAGGTTTTTAACTACCGAATAGATAACGGATCAGATCCATGCTGATCATGAGATAAAGAAACGCCACCCCAAGACCTGCGAAAGTGGGCCATCCCAACGCGATCTTTAATAGTTGCGCCAATATCAACTGACCCCAGATCATAAATCCAAGCATCGTGAGCGTCGTTAGGGGTTGAAGATCAGGCCAGATCGTTCCCAACAGAAACCAGGGAAAGGCAAAGAGACTGATCAGAGTATCAGAGCCAAACACCGCAGAGGCCGTCTGAAGGATGCGTTCAGGATGATGTCTGATGATGAGCAGCAGGACGATCAGGATCAGCAGCAGAATGTCGGCCACCAAAGACTTCAGCACGGCCTCGAATGGGCCTTGTTCAAGGGTCCCTAAAAGAAAAGATACCGACAGATTGAGCCCCAATGTAAGCCCCAGGAGGACCCTTGAGGCAGGGACATCCTGAGGCCCTTTCCTAAAAAGACAGACCGCCAGAAAGAGTCGAAAAAGGGGCTTCATCTCTCGCTCAATCAACGACCTCGGCCTGCTCAGACTCGAGATGTTCAAGCGCTTCAAGCCAATCAGCTTCATGGGTCTCAATCGCTTCATCAAGCAAGCGCTTCCTCTTCAAGAGGCCCTCCAGAGAATTCTGATCGGAGGCCTCATAAAGTGCGGGAGCGGCCATTTGCTCCTCTAACGACTGCCGCTCCAAGAGCGCCTTGTTCATCATGGATTCCGCTTTTTCAATCCGGGTGGTCAACGATTTGACCTTTTTACGTCGCTCTTGATCGTCCTGCCGCGGCACCGGCTTTGTCGGCGGTGTCTTTGTCCTTAAGGAGCTTTGGAGGAGATGCCGATGTTGGCTGAGCCACCTTCGATAATCCTCAAGATCACCATCGAAGAGGGATACCGATCCATCAGCGATGAGATAAAGATCATCGGCCACCGTTCGTAGGAGGTAGCGGTCATGGGAGACCACGACCAACGCGCCTTCATATTCCTGAAGGGCAAGACTTAAAGCATCCCGTGTTTGAAGGTCGAGATGATTGGTTGGTTCGTCCAGCAACAGGAGATTGGGTTTCTGATAAATCAGCATGGCCAGCACCAGCCGTGACTTCTCACCCCCCGAAAAAGGGGCGATGGGTTCAAGCGCTCGATCACCCTGGAATCCGAAGCCGCCGAGATAATTCCTCAAGTCGCGTTCACTGGCCCTCGCATCGAGTTGTTGTAAATGCCAGAGTGCGGTCTGCTCGGGTTCCAGCTGTTCCAGTTGATGCTGCGCAAAATAACCAATCTTAAGGTCCTGTGCGGGCAATCGCTCGCCGCTGAGGCTTGGAATGACGCCAGCCAACAACTTGATGAAGGTTGATTTCCCGGCCCCATTGGGACCCAAAAGACCAATCCGATCGCCGGGATTAATGGAGAGTGTCACCTCCTCAATAATCGGCTCCTGCCCATAACCAGCCGCAATACCATCAAGCTTTAGCAGGGGCGATGGTGATTTATCTGGCCGTTGAAAACTGAATTCGAGAAAAGTATCGGCCTGTGCTTGAGAAATCAGCACCATCCGGTCAAGGGCTTTCAGCCGACTTTGTACTTGACGCGCTTTAGTGGCTTGCGCTCTGAAGCGATCGACAAATCCCTGAATCCTTGCGAGATCCCGTTGTTGACGTTGGAAGGAAGCCTGCTGCTGCGCCAATATTTCTGCTCGGCGGGTTTCAAAGGCCGTGTAGTTCCCTGTATTGAGCTGTACTTTACCGTGTTCGATATGAAGAATCTGGGTCGCAAGATCATCAAGAAAATCACGGTCATGAGAAACCAGCAAGAGGGTTCCAGGGTAGCTCGATAGCCACTCCTGGAGCCAGATCACGGCATCAAGGTCGAGATGATTGGTCGGTTCATCAAGGAGGAGTATGTCAGAGCGACACATCAACGCTTGCGCCACGTTAAGACGCACCCGCCAGCCCCCTGAAAAGGTGGCCACGGAGCGACTCTCATCCCCAGGCGTGAAACCGAGACCATGGAGCAGACGGGCCGCCCTCGAAGGCGCCTCATAGCCCCCAATAACGCCTAACTGCTCGTAGCAATGAGCGAGTGCCATACCATCCCCGTCCACTTCGGCGGCCGCAATCTGCCGTTCAATCGCGCGCAGTTCAGGGTCGCCATCAAGAACGTAATCGAGTGCCGACACATCGAGGGCGGGAGTTTCTTGGGCTACATGGGCAATTTCAAGTCCAACCGGGAGACTGAGATCACCCTTATCGGGCTGTAAGCTGCCTCGGATCAATTCGAAGAAACTCGACTTTCCAGCCCCATTAGAGCCGGTGATTCCAATACGCTCCCCTTTATTCAACATAAACGAGGCATCCTCAAAGAGGACCCTGGTACCCCGCCGAAGCGTCAATGAACGCGCACTGATCATGGCGGACTCCTTTTAAACAAGGGGTCAGTCGTCTTCATGAAGATCAAGCGACCCGGTCAATATGTTGCTCGGTCTCTTTGAAAAATTCGAGAATATCGCCTTTGATGACCGTCTTCCGGGGAATGATGATGGCAGAATCCATAGAAACAAAGATAAAGGCATAGTTCTTCCCCGCTTCAATCCTCAGAACATCCTTCCACTCAATCTTTGATTCCCCGTCCTTACTCACTTCCACCAACTCCTTGGGTTCAATTTTGAGGGTGTATTGGCCAAGGACCCTGGCCTTGTCTTCATCACTGTAGAGTTGCTTTACCTTCCGCCGGGCGTTCCAGGTCAGAAAGAAAGGAGCACCAAACCCCCATATCGCAGCGATCAAGCCAATCCAGCCGGCCGTCAGCGAATCTTGGTAATAGAACCAGACGAACAATGCGATCATCGCCAGCATGCCTGGGATGGTGGCTTGATGGCGTTTAAGGGTCTTCTGAATCGACTCGGTTTTTTTTAGTTGATGATCGTTAAAAGCCAAAAGGTCTTTTTCACGCAATTCGTACTGTATTTCGGTCATCTCGTTGATCTCTGCGTTGGGTGAAATAACCCTCGTAAGAGCGAGGATAACCAAGGATTATACCCACTTGTTAGGAATGGATCCTGATCCTGGCCGGAGGTTGATGAGGACCGCCCACGGATGGAGCTTCACTATTGCGAACGGTTCTTGTTTGTATTACGATTCGCACATCGAATCAGATTATCGAGAAACCGTATGTATATCTGCATCTGTACCGGCATCACCGACAGCGACATTAAGCGCTGTGTCGAACAAAAGGGGGTCGAGGATATCAAGGGGCTGAAGGCCGAATTAGGCGCTTGTGGTCAATGCGGCAAGTGCGTTCCTGAAGCGCGGCGTATTCTAAGTGCCTGCCAGGTTGAAAAGAGCTTCGAGAAGAGCGGCCGCAAGGCCGCTTGAATCATAGCCAAGGAGGAGCCCTTGGAACCGGCCGCGCTGAAGGCTGGCCGGCTAGAGCATTAGATCATGGACTGCTGATAATTCTCTTCGCCGATTCTGACGATCAGACCCAGTTGGGTCTCAATCCAGTCCACGTGCTCTTCTTCACTGGACAAAATCGACTCGAACAGCTCCCTAGAGACAAAATCACCGACCTGCTCCGCGTGGACAATGGCTTCGCGTAGATCGGGTAACGCTTCTAACTCTAAGGCCAAATCGCACTCAAGGATCTCCCGGGTGTGCTCCCCGATCCGGATCTTACCCAGCTCCTGAAGATTCGGTAATCCCTCGAGGAAAAGAATCCGCTCAATCAAACGATCGGCGTGCTTCATTTCATCAATCGACTCGTGGTACTCCTTCTCATAGAGCTTGTGGAGGCCCCAGTTGGAAAACATTTTGGCGTGGAGAAAATACTGATTGATGGCCGTCAACTCATTGGCCAAAACCTTATTAAGGTGCTTGATGACTTTTTTATCGCCTTTCATGCCTTGTCTCCTAAGGGTTCAAATCTTAGGCCATTGTAACTGAAGGACGTTTGCTCTGTTGCACAATCTCTTAAAGATCACGAGAATCCTCAAAACAAGATGACTTGGGGGATGTAACCTGATTGAATCGACCCATCATCCTTCCATCGTCTTTTTCCGATGATCTTCTACCTTCATGGCTTCAGATCCTCTCCAGATTCGCTGAAAGCAAGACAATTAAAGGCCGCACTCGAAGACCGAGGTCTTGAGGATCGGTGGTGGTGCGAACCTTTGCCGTTGAGTCCCTTGGAGGCCATTCAGCTCATTGAAAGCGAGCTTCAAAAGAGCTCAAGCCGGCCCCTTTTGGTCGGGAGTTCACTCGGTGGCTATTACGCCACTTACCTTTCAGAGCGCCACGGCGCGCCTGCTATTCTGGTAAATCCCGCCGCTAGAGCCTTTGATGCCCTAGCGCCCTGGGTGGGACCCCATCGTAATCTCTACACCGGGGTGGAGTTTGAGCTGACGCAACAACACATTGAAGAACTACGCACGCTCTGGGTCCCCCATCTAGAACATCCAGAACGATTCTGGCTGATGGTCGAAACCGGGGATGAGGTGCTTGATGCCCGAGAGGCGATGGGACGCTATCAGGGCAGCCGACAAACGATCATCGAGGGGGGCGATCACAGCTTCCAACACTTTACTGATCTCATTGATGACATCATTGGGGTGGAACTGGGTACAAGTGCCACCCCCTGGCCCAAGATTTAACTTGCTACCGACTCAGGCTCTTCTATCTGCTTTAATCCCTCGAGATAGTCTTGCCATTTTTGAACGGTGAGTTTCTGCAGCATCGGAACGACCGGATTGAGTTCAATAGGCGGCGCATCCCAATGGGCTTCATAGCCCTGCTGCTCCGCTTCAAGAGCAACCCCATCCTCGGCCAGCAACGGCTTGAACAATAGCGGCACAGAGGCATTCAACACGACCTGGGTCAGCCACTTGGGCGCATTGAGACTAATTAAAGGGATTTGCACGCTATCGAAATAGAAAACAAAGAACACCCGCGTAGTGGTTTCGTCGATTGGCAGCAGGAAACACCAATGCTTGATGCTGTCTCCGGTGTTCGACCATTGGTAAGGGTACTCGTAACAGATTTCGATTGATCGGGTATTGACCCGTTTCCGGTTCACGAAAAACCGAGAAATCTTGCCCTCAGCCATATAGGTATCGTAGGTCAGGAAGACCTTTTGATCATCCGCCTCATAGTGGGTGAGCTTCGCATCGATAAATGGCTGATACTTCCGATGCAAAAAGGCATGGGCAAAGTCACAAATATTGTCGATCACCATCGAGTGATGAGTCTTCCACGTGTAGTCGACAGTAAAACCTGCCCAGGGGTTATCCGACATCAATTCCGGGATGTCCGGAATCTGGTAGATGGTTGATTGAGCCACATCACCTGGAAACAGCCAGATCAACCCATAGCGAACAGCGACAGGGTAGGTCCGCAGTTGTTTCTTAATCAGCGGCTTCCCAAAGCTGTCATGGGAGTAGTCGGTCAACCAGCCTTCGCGATTAAAAGACCACCCATGGTAGGCACAACGAAGCTGACATTTTTCGACGGCTCCATGCGTCAGTTTCAAGTTACGGTGTGGGCAGCGATTCTGAACCGCGGCAAGAACGCCATCCTCACCGCGATATAGGGCGATCGAGAGATTCCAGAATTGGATCTCCTTCACTGCACCAGGTTTGACGTCCGCATCATATTCAACAGCATACCAACGATTGGGATCCATTCCGGATGCCCTAGCTTTCTGCCGTGGCGTGCGCGCCTCATCAAAACTTGGGGGAGGTGCCGATTGACGATCATTCAAAGGATCCCGCATGGGATTTCTCCAATTCCAAAAAGAAAATAATGCCCAACAATCAGAAGACTTAAGTCAGGCTGATATTAGACCCTCGGCGCGATGACACCGCGCTTAACAAAGTCCTCGTAGGCCTCCTGAACGGCCTCTTTGAGCGGCGTAGGGCTAAATCCCAGCTCGTCTCGTGCCTTACTATGATCGACCTTGCGATGCATTTGAAGGAGTCTTACAGCGCCTGGCGTAAATCGCCGGGGCCGATTAGGAAAGAGGCGAAACCAAGAGCGATCAGCGATCTCAGCCATCAAGGCCATCCACGCAGCCGGGAGTCTGAGGCGGGGCTTTGGGCGACCCGTGACCTCACCAAAGAGGCTCATCAGATCATCCACGCTCGAATAAGTCGAGCTGATGATGTATTTCTGGCCCGACCGGCCAGACTTCATAGCAAGCACATGACCTTCGACAATATCCCGGGTCGAGACAAACTCGAACCCCCCTGGAATATAGGCTCGAAGACTACCGTTGGCATAATCGATCAGCACCTGCCCCATGCGAGAAGGCACATAGTCATTGGGACCAATAATGGCACAGGACGTCGCGACGACCACGTTGAGCCCCTCGGCATGCGCTCTAAGGCATTCATGCTCAACAAGATGTTTAGTGAAGCCATAAGGCATCTGCCGATCAAACGGATAGAAAGGCATCGATTCATCACTTGGACGCTCTGGGTCATGGCCCGTCGCGCTCAAGGAACCAGACACCACCACTTTTTGAACGCCTAAGCGGAGGGCTGCCTCAAGAATGTTGCGGGTACCCTGTACATTGACTTCATAGACTTCCCGTTTATGCGCCTTGTTGCCATCAATCGTCGAGACCATCGCGGCACAATGATAGATTTTGGAACAACCAAGGACAGCCCGCTGGACGGCCTCTGGATCTCGAAGGTCGCCATAAACTATCTCGACATCCAGACCTTGAAGAGCCCCGTGATCTCTGCCGGGGCGCTGAAAGACTCGCACTGTTTCGCCGTCTGAGAGCAAGCGACGCAAAAGATTAGCGCCAAGATGACCGGTGGCCCCTGTAATCAGAATTTTGTCCTGACTCATGAATGATGAATGGTTCTTAGAATAATGGGCCAATGTTAACATGACCGTGTTGTGAGCGACCCCTTTAGAGACCTTCCGGGCATCCCCCCTCAAGGAAACGCGCTCACCCTCACTCACGCTTCCCGATTGAACCTCATGTCTAGCGAAAAAACATCCTCCGGCCAGCTTTTTGAATACATTCTGACCCATCACCGCGGTTTGTTTGCAACCGTCTTTCTGCTGCCGATTTCCTGTCTCTACACCGGTTTTGTCTACCTCCGTAATCATGTTCTTTTTAGAATGCGGTCGGCACCGGCCCGTCACGAGCAGCGGGTTTTAGAGGTTGTCCGGCAAATCGAACAATGGCAGCAGGACGGCGCCAAGGAAAAGCTCTGCACCGCGCGTTCCGGCTGGCAGACCATGAGCGAAATGGTCCCAAAATATAAATTATCCCGGCGCAACATCCATATCGACCTCTATGACATCCTATCCATTGATGAAGAGCGTCAGACCGTTCGGGTTGAGCCTCTCGCGAGTATGGGACAAATATCGAGAACGTTAATACAACGTGGCTGGATTTTGCCTGTAGTCCCAGAGCTCGATGATCTCACGGTTGGCGGCCTCATTATGGGCTTTGGCGTTGAAACCAGCAGTCACAAGTGGGGACTTTTTCAGTCCATCTGCGTGGCCTTCGATCTGGTGACAGCCGAAGGCAAACTGCTGCACTGCAGCGAGACCGAGAATAGCGAACTCTTTCATTTAATTCCTTGGAGCCATGGCACCCTTGGATTCTTAGTGGCCGCAGAACTCAAGATTATTCCCGCAAGAAAGTATGTCCGTGTGGCCTATGAGCCTTACACCACGCTGAATGGCTTAACCGAGGCTTTTGATCGAGCCTCGCGGGATACCGACCATAACGAGTTTGTGGAAGCCCTGATGTACAGCCGGGAAAGCGGCGTCCTCATGACCGCCGTCATGACCGATCAACCCCAAGACGATGGCCCAATCAATGCGATCGGTCGGTGGTATAAGCCTTGGTTCTATAAACATGTCGAAGGCCTCTTAGGCCACGGGCACTCGCGGGTCGAATACCTCCCTCTCAGGGATTATCTTCACCGGCATACCCGGAGCTACTTCTGGGCGATGGAAGAAATCATCACCTTTGGCAACCATCCCCTGTTTCGTTTTGCCCTAGGGTGGGCACTCCCACCCCGTATCGAACTGCTCAAATATACCGAAACAGAAACCACCCGAAGGCTTCGCGAACAGCATCATGTGGTGCAGGACATGCTGATGCCGATGGCCCTCCTGAAGCCCTCGATCGAATATTTTGATGATCATTTCGATCTTTACCCCTTGTGGCTCTCACCGATGGCGGTCTTTGAAAACCCAAAGCATCTCGGGCTTATTCACCCCTACCGCCTCCCGGATGGGCGCCTTGATGAGATGTATGTGGACATCGGTGCCTACGGGACCCCGAAAAAGCCTGGCTTCGATGGCCGCAAAGCGCTTCCAGAACTCGAACAGTTTGTCATTGATCACCAGGGCTATCAGGCCCTTTATGCCAAGACGTTGTTATCAGAAAAGGACTTCCGAAGGATGTTCGATCACACGGACTATGACCAGCTCCGGGAGTCATTGCCCTACTGCAAGCAAGCTTTTGGCGAGATCTACGATAAGGTCTCATCTAAAGGTCGAATTTCTCCGGTTGAGATGCGCAAGCTCAAAAGCAACGAGGTCCCGGCAGAGTGATCCTCTGGCCGGATCATCACCGGCCAGATGCGCTCTATTTAGAAAATACCGAAGGGGTCATACCACTCTGGCTCCTTAGGCGGCGGCGGTGGTGTCGGGGCCTTGTATTTCGCCTTTGGACGAGGCGGCGGCAATGGATCATTCGCCGGTGGCCGGCTTTCCCGATCCAACGTGGCCGGTTCTTTCAAGGACGAGGGTGGATTAGGACTTTTCCTCTGTGAGGTCTGATCTTTTTGATCATCGCTGTCTTTCAAAGGCGCGACCGATTCATCCTGATAGGGCCTTGAGCGGCCCGACTCACCGGATCTAGGCGCAATCACCTCCCCATCCAGGGTTCTTATCGTATGGGGCAGCTTGACCGCGGGGGGGTCTACCCGGTTCGGGTCAATATCAGCCGGTAATTCCACGGGCTCTGCTTTTTCCCTCGGAGGCACAGGTGCAGGGGCTGTGAGCTCGCACGGAAAAAGAGCATCACAGACCTGGAGCACTTTAAAGTCGATCCGTTGACTCCAGAAAGCCACTGAAGACTGATCTTCTGTCATCAAAGGCTTATCACTAACAAGACCTCGCGCTTTGAGCCTAGAGGCCGGAACCCCCGCTTGAAGAAAGGCATCCCGAACCGCATTGGCCCGCTCATTGGCCAACCTAAGACTTTGGCTCTGAGAGGACTGCTTCAAGGTCTGAGCGGCTACTTCAAGCACAAAGGGCGGCTCCAGCGTTTTCAATATGCCTGCGACGGGTGTAACCACCTCCCTAGCGTCCTCTGGGAACACCGAGCTGCCTTCTTCAAAGCGAACGATCCAGCGATTAAGAATGGCGATCAAGTCTTCCAGCTTATAGCCAGGTTGAAGGGTCGCCAGTTGATTCAACACCAAATGCTTTGCATCCTGAGACAACTCAACTTCTTCACTTCTGAGATAACCGTAACGATAGCCAGGGCCCATGGCCGCTTTAAGGCTCCGTAAGACGCTTTCACGATCTGTTTCATTGATCCAACCGCCTACCCTGACCGTGACCCCATCCATGCGCACATCCAGGCCTCGAATATCAAGCTGGGGAAGAATCCGATCCATAATCGCCAGCCAGGGCGGTGGGGCCAGTGAAGGATCTATTTGGAGATCGCCCTGAACGCGAGGTTGTCCAAAAAACTTTTGGAGCTGGTCAACGACCTTTGCCTTCCCTTCAAAACCATTGACGGTGCCGCTAAAGATAAACTGGCCCGCCTCATTGCGTATGAAAAATTTGGCCTGAGGCTTGGTCATATCCACCACAGGGGTTTCAGGGGGAGTCACCACCATAGGAGGCGGTTCTTGTGCCGGCGGCGGGTTCGACGGCGCTGGATTTTTAAGAATATCCAAGCCTAAGAAAAGTCCCGACAGTAAAAGGATCAACACTCCCACGCTCCAGCCAAGCGTTGCCGAGAAACCCCTTTTGGGTGCGCGCCGACGATGGCGAAGGGGAAGACTCCGGGGGGCGATAGCCTCGGAAAAGTCCCGCTCAAAGAAATGAAGCATTTGCGGGGGCAACGTGGATGGGAGGCCCTCACCCAGTGCAAAGTAACGAATGAGCAAGGGAACCACAAAGGCCATCGCCGTTCGAACCCGGGCATTGGCAAGGCCCAGTTTTTTGCCCATTTCCTGAATGCTGGCGCTGCCAACCAAGTTTTCAAGGACTGCTGGGTCCAATGGCTTAACCGGCTTTTTGGGGTTCTGCCAAAGACTCACCTCTTCTTCAAGTCCGGCCGCTTTGAGATGACCAATGAATCCCTGAAGCCCCCCGAGACGTTCTTCAAACAGCATTTTGGCGGTTTCAGCGACCAGTGGCCCTGCTTTAAGGCCAAGCCCGAAACTATCCGCGGTTTCGCGAACGATATTACTCAATAATTCCATTGCCTAAGATCCACCCATGAAAATGACCCGACACAAGGGGTCCTACTAACGATCATGAGGCATCATAAACCCTCACGTAGATCGCGGGAAATTGAATCGCATGCAACGGTCGGTAAGATTGATTCTTTAGGAGAGAAAGACCTCAAAGGCGGTCTTTGTATTCGCTCAAAGTAAGGAGCTGCTGGCCTTCATAAGGAAAGAAGGTGGGGATCAGTAGCCATAGCAAATCGCTACGGATTCCCACCTCAGGACTTATTCATGTGGGAAGATCAATGTCTGTTAGGGAACCGTTCATTGATCCGAATCGCCGAGCGTCTTGACGACCGCGCCGACCAGAATGCCGAGACTCACAAACATGGAGGTCACTACAAGAATCGTAGACATTTCCATAACCATCTCCAGTAATTAAAAGGGGCAGCGTCAGATTCGCTTAATGAACCGCAAGATGAAAGAGTCCAGGTGGAGGCAAATTGTTTACCATATGAATCACACTTACTGCTTTGGCCCCTGTTTTGTGCAAATTACGCACACAATTGGTCATGCCCGACCCTCGCTGGGCGGACCCTCCCATCCTGGTGATGGCCCTTAAAGGATCGTATTAGCCTCATCTCCCGAACACCGGGGCAGCCAGATGGGACTCCAGCACTTGAACAGAAGCACCACAGGATGGCCTGTGAATTGCTAGGTGGTTTAAAGATTCATTCTTCCTGCAAGCATCAAGGAGCTATCGGTGGGGCAGATTTTCGCGCTCGGACAACGTATCGGCGACTGGGTTATCGTGGATGAGGTGGAACGTCTTAACCACGATGCACGCTATCTATGCCAATGTATCTGTGGAACCGAGAAGGTGCTCTCGGCGGCAACCCTCCGTCGTGGCAGTTCACTGCATTGTGGATGTCAAAAACACCTAGCAACCGGAGTGACACTTGATCAAAAAAAAATGCCCATCCCCCACTCTATTGAGGACTTTGACTTGATCCACAAGGGATACCTGCCATTGGCAGATCAAGTCAGTCCCCGTGATGGCTGCCCCACCTGGTCGCTAAACGCATGGGCTGACATTCTCGGCATCACGCGATCAGAGCTCATCATTTCTCTTAAGGCCGCAGGAAATCGCTTCGAATCGAGCGTAAGGATGGCGGAGTAATTCATGGATACCCAGAGCATTGGGCGTTTTTTTAATCAGCTGCTAGGCCGAGGGGACTCTTTGCCTAAGGCTCAGGAACCGAACGCCACCCCCCTTGAAGATTACTGGCTTGAGGTAAAGAACATTATCCTGGCCCGCCAAGACTGGGTAACCGGCCTTCTTCCTGCCAGCACAGCGATCACTAACCACGGCGATTACACTGATGCTTGGGTCCGTGACAATGTGTACAGCATCTTGGCCCCCTGGGGCCTTGCGATCGCACTCCGGAAACAGGGCGATAAGAACGGGCGCGCTTACGAGCTTGAGCAGAGTGTTGTCAAACTGATGCGAGGGCTCCTGACCGCCATGATGCGTCAGTCTGCCAAAGTCGAACGATTCAAACACAGCCAAGATCCGCTTGATGCGTTGCATGCTAAATACGACACCAAGACCGGGGAGAGCGTCGTTGGTGATGAAGCGTGGGGACACTTACAAATCGATGCGACCTCTCTCTATCTCCTAATGCTGGCGCAAATGACGGCGTCAGGCTTGAGGATCATTTTCACGATAGATGAAGTGAACTTCATCCAGAATCTGGTCCATTATATTGCTCGCGCTTATCGCACACCCGATTACGGTATCTGGGAAAGAGGTCATAAGCTCAATCATGGCGAAGCCGAATTGAATGCGAGCTCAATCGGTATGGCCAAGGCAGCACTTGAAGCGCTTTCAGGGTTTAATCTCTTTGGTGAAGACGGCGGTCAAGCCGCAATCATTCACGTCATCAGTGATGATATCGCTAGAACTCGGATAACACTGAATGCCCTTCTCCCGCGAGAATCCGTATCGAAGGAAGTCGATGCGGCACTGCTGAGTATTGCAGGTTATCCCGCGTTCTCCATTGACGACCCCAAGGTTCTTGAAGAAACACTCGACAAAATTAGAACGCGGCTCGAGGGCCCCTACGGCTGCAAACGTTTTTTGCTAGATGGCCACCAGACCGTCATCGAGGATCCAAACCGACTTCATTATGAGCCGCATGAACTCAAAGCATTTGCCCATATCGAATGCGAATGGCCCCTGTTTCTGACTTATCAATTGTTGGGCAGCCTTTACCGCGGCGATCAAGAAGAAGCTAACCGGGTTCGAGCCAAACTTGAAACGTTGACCATCGAAAGGGATGGACAACAGCTTCTCCCGGAACTCTATCGAGTTCCGATTGAATGTCTCGAGGAAGAGCGCCAACATCCAGGATCAACGCCTCGTGTTCCTAATGAGAATATCCCTCTCGTTTGGGCCCAGAGTCTCTACATTTTGGGTTCCCTGATGCACGATGGTTGGTTAATCCCAAAGGATATTGACCCTTTAAACCGGCATATCACAAGACAACCTCATACACTGGTTACCGTTCAAGTTGCCCTTTTGGCTGAAAGTCCGTCCATCCAGCAGAAACTCCTTCATCGCGGTATCCCCTCCCAAACACGGCAGGAAATAGCCCCTTTAGAGATTCGCGATGCACGGGAACTCTCTCTGGCTTATCGACAGATCGGTCGCAACGATCGGATGGGGCTCACTGGGCGACCCTATCGACAACTGAGAACCCTCGCCACTTCAAAAGCGTATCTTCTGGCCGGCGTTCCGGTCATGTTCATCCCGCAATTCATGAACCAGAAGGGGTTTTACCTCGCTCTTGACAACACACTGCTGATTGAAAGGCTACGGACTGAGTTAGCCTATATCAGCCATCATTGGGATAGCCCGTCGAAGCCGCTCCTGGTCATCGATGTTCACCCCAACATGATCGAAGGCCCTGATGGAGAGGTTCTCTTGTCTTTTCTAGAGCATCTTGTCCAAGGCGAAGCGACGGATATTCCCGTCAAGGTCTGTCGACTCTCGGAATTTTCAGAGGATACCGCCTTTGAACGGATTGCTTTCCTTCATAACTTCCAATTAGGTGCTGAACTGGAGGGTCCTCAAGCGAACGATGGCGCTGACCTCGATCAACCTGTTCGCACCATGGATACGGCTTACAGCGGCTCTCTGATTGCACTTGAAATAGCCGATGATGTTGAACTGATCCAGCGTTTCGAAGCTACTCAGAACCCCTATGAGCACCTTGATCTCTTGACCATCCTGGTCAGCCGACACGGCGTTCATCACCTGCTGGATCTTACAACAGCTCAGAGAAGCTCGACACTGGAAGCGCATCTTGAATCCCTTTACCAATGGGCCAGCAATCACCACGACTGGCGAATGGTCCGTCTTATCTCAGCCTTATTGGGTCAATATGATATTGACCTTGAGCAAGCGGTCACCGAAATTCTGGTACGACAACATGCGCTGACCGTTGGGAAGTCATACAGCGGCAAGGCGACCATCCGAAAACCCATGGATTCTTCTGAGATACTCAACGCCATCAGACTCTATAACCCGGATCATCTGAGTGTGCAGGTGCTGATTCAGGAGCTGATTATTGCCATTGGCCTTCTCATGAAACAGGATTCCAGCCTATTTAAAGACATGAATACCATTCGAGTCGGACAGATTCTTGATTTCATCATCGCCGCTGAGAAACACCGTGAAGGCACAGAATGGGATCAAAGCTTCGACAAGCTGATGAGACTAGCGCCTCATCACCTCGCAGATAAACTCCGGGAAACGCTCATGGATGTCAGCCTGAGCCGATCTCAACTGGGCGCGGTCGAATCACTTCACGCAGAGACCGATCAGGCCTCCCTCGCCTTGGCTCGCTTACCTTTTGAGGTTCAGTCAGGGAGTGATATCCCAAAGACTTCTGTCAACTGGTCCCTTTGGCGGGAACAGCAAGGCAGTTTTGGCCGTGAGGGAGATGCTTTTTTTGAAGGCGTCTGGCTAATTCTTCATCATAGCCATGGCCTCATGATTGGCGATAAATACAACAGCCAACGGCGTATCGATAGTCAAGAACTGCTCTCCCATATGACTGTTGGAGAAAAGACCTTCAGGCTCTATGTCACGCATGTCCTCAATAAAATAGAGGCACCCATTTATCGCCAGCTCACTGTTGAAACGCTGATGACGCTAGCCGCCATTTTTGATGAGCATCCGGATTTTAGAATCAACGATACCCTCGTCATCGACATTCTTCTGGGGCATGCCGTTCGACTGCATTGGCTGGCCTTACACCCTGAACACGAAGCCGATTACGGACAGCACGTCGCCCAAGCCTGGGAGCATCTTTACCACCTTGATCCCGGCAATCTGGCAGACGCTATTGTGCACGCACTGAATTACCTGATGACGCTCAATAACACCTTGAAGGAGACAAACTGATGAAGCTCGCTGGCGATATCGGGGGAACCAAAACGTCGCTGGCCTTGATAGAAAAAGGATCAGCGGGACCTCTCATCTTGCGAGAGGAAACATTTAGGAGTCACGATTTCTCTTCTTTTGATGAACTTCTAGATGCTTTTGTTGGCTCGGAGGAGGTCATCGAGGACCTATGCCTTGGCATTGCAGGCCCTGTCATCGATGATGCTTGCAAGACCACTAATCTCCCTTGGAATATTGCAGGCGATGCCTTAAGAAAACGCCTTCAAACTCAGAAGGTCAAGCTTTTGAATGACCTCGAGGCCATGGCACTCGGTATGCTCGAATTACCTCATGAGGACTTGGTCACCTTGCAGGAAGGGGATCTAAAGGCGGCAGGGCACCGCGCGGTGATCGCAGCAGGAACCGGGCTGGGGGAGTGTTTTCTTCACTGGGATGGAGCCGTCTTTCGAACCATGGCGACAGAAGGGGGGCATGCCGACCTTGCAAGCCAAAACGACCTTCAAGATGATCTTCTTCGCTACCTTCGAGGTCAGTTCCATCCGCATGTCAGTATTGAACGTATTCTCTCCGGCAGTGGCTTTGGCCTCCTTTATGATTTTATCGTGGCCACCCAAAGGGCCCCTGAATCCAGTAAGGTACCAAATGAGAACGTGGTTGGAGGCGTCGACAGGAATGCCGTCATCTCTCAGTTAGGCCTTGAAAAATTGGACCCTGCCTGCCGATTAGCCCTCGAGCTCTTCGTCGATCTCTATGGCGCCGAGGCGGGTAACCTCGCCCTAAAAGGCCTGACCAGAGGGGGCGTCTTCATCGGAGGGGGCATTGCACCAAAGATTTTGCCCGCCCTTCGCGATGGCCGCTTTATAGAGGCCTTCAAAGCAAAGGGACGTTTCCGGCCCCTTTTAGAAACTCTGCCAGTGAAAGTTGCGACCAACCAAAGAGCGCCTCTGATCGGAGCGATGCACTATTGGATCCGCCAAGAAAAAACCTAAAAAACCCTCAATCCCCAGCCCTCAGGAAGAGGCGGCCTTGGCCAACTGGGTGATCGAAGACCAATCCTTCGCTTTCACAAGCGCCCTTGGCGCAAGCCAGGATCCCCCGACGCACGCCACATTGGATAGGGAGAGATAGGTCCGATAGTTCTCAGGAGAGATACCGCCGGTCGGACAGAACGTCACCCCGGGGAGCGGCCCCTCAAAGGCCTTTAGCATGGGAATCCCGCCAGCCGCAGCCGCAGGAAAGAACTTGAACTCGCTCAGCCCAGCATCAAGGCCCTGCATAATCTCAGACAATGTAGCCACACCCGGTATCAGGGGGATGGGATCATCAGCCGCCGACTTTAAAAGACTCGGCGTTAACCCGGGACTGATCGCGAAAGCTGCGCCAGCTGCCCGGGCCTCATCCAGTTGCCGAGGATTCAATACGGTTCCTGCACCCACCACGGCACCCTCCACTGCGTCTGCAATGTGGCGGATCGCTTCCAGGGCAATCGGGGTTCTAAGGGTGATCTCAAGCACCCGCACCCCACCCAAGACGAGTGCACGTGCTAAGGGGATGGCATCATTCAGATCGTCGATGACCATCACCGGAATCACCGGGCCCATGGTCAGAATGTCTTTGGAATTCATCAGTTACCTCGCGTGATATTCCCGACTTTAAGGGATGGATGGGTGCGGCGCTCTTTAATCCACTACGAAAAGGTTGCTGGCACCGGTCTCAGCGGTGGTTGCCCCGAGCCGGAAGCCGCCAAACAGTTCACGGCCCATCCCAATATGGTGATTATCGGCAGAGCTTTCATCAGGAATGCGGCCATGGAACTCTGTTTCATCGACCAACACATTCACGATGCCAGCCATGATATCGAGGTGGATAAGGTCGCCATTGCGGACCTTCGCCAAAGGGCCACCATTGATACATTCAGGGTACATATGAATAGCAGAAGGCACTTTCCCAGACGCGCCAGACATCCGACCATCGGTTAAGAGCGCCACCTTAAAACCCCGATCCTGCAGAAGCCCTAAAGCGGGTGTTAATTTGTGAAGTTCAGGCATCCCGTTCGATCGAGGCCCTTGAAACCTCAGAACAGCGACGAAATCCCTTTCAAGCTCACCCTGCCGAAAGGCTTCAAGCATCTCCTCCTGATCATCAAAGACCATAGCCGGGGCTTCGACGACCTGATGCTCTTCTGAAACAGATGAGACTTTTGAAATACCGCGGCCAAGATTACCCCGCATCAGATGAATACCGCCCACCGGGGCAAAGGGTTCTTTAACCCGACTGATCACCTGAGGATTTCTTGATGCCTTAAGGGTGTCTTGGTACTTCAGGACACCGTCCTCGAGCGTGGGCTCTTCAACATATTGCTGCATCCCGCGTTGATCTCCTACGGTGAGGATGTCGCCATGCAGCAGACCGTTTTCTAGAAGCTCCCGGATCACCATGGCCATCCCACCGGCATTTTGAAATTCATTCACATCAGCTGGACCATTCGGGTAAATACGGGCAATCAGGGGGATCACTTTAGAAAGATTGTCAAAATCGTTCCAATTGATAATGATGCCTGCCATACGGGCGATGGCAACGAGATGCATCGTGTGATTGGTCGAGCCACCGGTTGCAAGGAGACCGATAATCGCATTGATAATGGCCTTCTCATCAACGACATGGCCGATCGGCCGATAATCTTGCCCTGTTGCGGTAAATCGCAGGACCTGCGCTGCGGCCTTTTCCGTGAGACGATCCCGGAGCGCCGTATAAGGATTCACAAAGGAACTCCCTGGGAGATGGAGACCCATGATTTCCATCATCATCTGATTGCTATTGGCCGTTCCATAAAAGGTACAGGTGCCTGGGCTGTGATAGGACTTCGATTCAGAATCCAGTAATTCTTCGCGCGTTAGCTTACCTTCAGCATATTTTTGCCGGGCCCTTGCTTTTTCCTTGTTGCTGATGCCGCTGGGCATAGGCCCCGCGGGAATAAAAATCCCCGGCAAATGACCAAATGAGAGTGCTCCCATCAAAAGTCCCGGAACGATTTTGTCGCAGACACCGAGGTATAGCGCCCCATCAAACATGTTGTGACTCAGGCTGATGACCGTCGCCATCGCAATGACATCGCGACTGAACAACGACATTTCCATACCAGGGAATCCCTGCGTGATGCCATCGCACATGGCCGGTACACCGCCTGCAAACTGGCAGACCCCGCCCGCGGCATCGATCGCCGCCTTGATCTGTTCTGGGGCCATGCGGTAAGGCTCATGTGCCGACAGCATGTCGTTGTAAGAGGAAACAATGGCAATATTGGGTTTCTTATCCGCTTTAAGGTCGGCTTTTTCCGCGGCATTGCAGGCCGCAAATCCATGCGCCAAATTGCCACAACCCAAAACCTTCCGGGAAGGCCAAACCGCTCGAGCATGTTCAATGCGCTCGAGATAGGTCTCGCGGGTCCGGTGACTGCGATCAATCACCTCACGGGTAATTTTTTCAAGCTGTGGATGCATAGGAAACCCCCAACGTCATCTATTGAAAATCCATCATGAGCCGTGATAATCGATGAGAAGGCTCATATGGCAAGAAGCATCAACTATTTATTTGGAAACAAGCCAAATCGGTGAAGACTTTGTCCTAACGACCTTCACCCGGCATCAAGCGTGCACCATGATAGAAAGCAGGTCGCACCATCGAGGGTCTCAAGACCATCAAACGCTGCCGAATCGATAACCCCGCGGCACCACGATGATGCCCTGATCTGAAACCGTAAACTGTTCTTGATCGCTCTTGGGATCCACACCAATGGTTGTTCCAGGTGGGATATCGACATACTTGTCGATGATGCAGCGGCGGAGGACTGCACCTTCACCCACGGTCACATGATCGAAAAGGACAGAATCTTCCACCAAAGCGCCTTCTCCGACGCGCACTCTTGAGGCGAGGATCGAGCGCTTAACGATCGCCCCCATCAGCAAGGCACCCGCACCTAGGATGGAATCGACCAAAAGACCTTCGGCGCCCGAAGGTCCAGGAACCATTCTCGCTGGGGGATTCTGGCCATGATAGGTCCTGATTCCCCAGTTCTCTTGATAGAGATCGAGGGGCGGCAGCGGCTTTAATAAGTCCATATTGGCCTCATAAAAAGCATCAATAGTGCCGACATCGCGCCAGTAATAATCCGCGCTCACTCGTCCCTTTGCACCGCCGAAGGCATACCCATAGACGCGATCGCGCTGAATCATTCGGGGAATAATATCCTTGCCGAAATCATGATCCGATGAAAGGTCAAGGTTATCGTCTGCCAAAGCCTTGCACAACACTTCCTTGGAGAACACATAGATTCCCATAGAGACCAAGGCGGTCGTCGCATCACCGGGCACGGTAAAGGGGTTTTCAGGCTTTTCCTGAAACTCGATAATTCGCTCATCATGATCAATACCCATCACCCCAAAGGCACTGGCCTGGCTCACCGGGACCTTCATGCAGGCAATCGATAGATCGGCCGATCGCTCACGGTGGAGAGCGATCATGGCCGCATAGTCCATCCGGTAGATGTGATCTCCAGCAAGAATGAGCACCTGATCAGCGGTACTGCGTTCAATCATATAGAGGTTCTGATGAAGCGCATCAGCCGTCCCTGCGTACCAGGAATCACTGGTTCGCATCTGCGGCGGCACAATCGTAATGTACTCACCGCATTCTGGATTGAAAATACTCCAGCCATCCCTCAAATGGCGGTGAAGGGACTGGGATTTATACTGGGTCATAACCAAAATCTTGCGAAGCCCCGAATGCAAACAGTTGGACAATGAAAAATCAATGACCCGATATTTACCGCCGAATGGGACGGCGGGTTTGGCGCGATCTGCGGTTAAGGGGTGCAAGCGAGCACCCTGTCCACCCGCGAGCAATATAGTCAGCGTATTATTTGGCATGAAGTCGTTATCGCTCCTTGAAAACGGTCGGTGGCATCTTGATGATCATCCCCCATGAAGTGATTCGCTGTTTAACAAGCACTATTCGGGCCGACACCGTCTGTATCCCCCCTTTATCTCCCACAATCACACGATGACTGTCCATCAAAGGCGCTTTGACGTCGTCACTTTAGGCGAGGGCTTGGTCGAATTTAACCAAACCTCAGCCCGCTCTTCCACCTACCTCCAGGGCTTCGGTGGTGACACCTCCAATGTGGCGATCGCTGCCGCTCGGCAAGGCGCCCGTGTGGGCTACTTATCTCGCCTTGGCGCGGATGATTTTGGGTCGATGCTACAACAGCTTTGGGATCGAGAAGGTATCGATACCACTCATGTCACCATCGATAAAGAAGCCCCCACGGGTCTCTACTTCATCACGCATAGCCCAGAGGGCCATCGATTCAGCTACCGACGTCATGGCAGTGCGGCCAGCTTGATGAACGCCGAAATGCTAAAGGGAGAGATGATCCAAAACGCCTGGATGCTCCATGTATCAGGGATCAGTCAAGCCATCAGTCCTTCTGCTAGAACGGCCGTTCACAAGGCGGTCGAGCTCGCTAAAAAAGCCGGTACTCAGCTCTGTTATGACACCAATTACCGCCCTCCCCTCTGGTCCCCTGATGAGGCCCTTAAGGCACTGATCGAAATCCTGCCGTTGACTGACCTTTTCCTTCCGAGCATGGACGACCTTCGCCTCCTCACCGGGCTTGAGGACCCTTTTGCCGTTCTCGAGTGGTCCCGTCAGCACGGTGCCCGAAGGACCATCCTAAAACGGGGTCCTGAAGGCGTCCTGGTTGATAACCTGGGTGACCTCCAGATCCTTTCAGGACATACCGTCAATACCGTTGATGCCAGCGGTGCCGGAGACTGCTTTGTCGGATGCCTTTTAGCCCGCCTCAGTCGCGGTGACACCCTGTTGGAGGCGGCAACCTATGGCAATGCAGCCGCCGCCTTATCAACCGAGGGGTTCGGCGCCGTGGCTCCGATTCCCTCAAGCATCGAGGTCAGAACTTACCTGAGATTGCACCATGGCTGAAAAGCGCCGCCTTTTTTTTGTGCATGCAGGTGATCACCCCCGGCCTACCTTCGTCATCCAACCCCAACATCGAGGTTTGAAAGACCGTGATGGTTCGGCCTGAATCCTGCTAGTTAAAAATACGCTGTGCGAAAAGGGGATCGCCAAATCAGAACCTTTTAAGCCGGCATCCATGTCGATTTGCTGAAGACACCCGAGGGAAACACCATGCCGAGCCCGAATACCATTTGCCTGTCCGATCAACAGCAAACCCTGTGTTCGCTGCCGATTCACACCGGCTCGATGGGGCCCGAAGTCATTGACGTCCAGAGTCTCTATAAAGAGACTGGAAAATTCACCTATGACCCTGGCTTTAATTCAACCGCCAGTTGCAGGTCTCAAATCACTTTTATCGACGGCGAGGAAGGCGTTCTTTTATACCGAGGGTATCCCATCGAACAACTCGCCGAGACCTCGGGCTTTCTTGAGGTCTGTTATCTCTTGCTCCATGGTGAGCTCCCAACCCCTGAGGCCCAAAAGGCCTTTGAGCATGAGATCACCATGCACACGATGGTCCATGACCAGCTCACCAACTTTTTCAAAGGTTTTCGGCGCGACGCACATCCGATGGCCATCATGGTCGGTGTGGTCGGTGCTCTGTCGGCCTTCTACCATGAAGCGCTCGATATTAGATCCAAAGCCGATCGAGAGATGGCGGCTATCCGTCTCATCGCCAAAGTGCCAACGATTGCTGCAATGTGCCACAAATACAGCACCGGCATGCCGTTTATGTACCCACAGAATCAGCTCGGATATGCAGAAAACTTTCTTCGGATGATGCACGCCACCCCCTGCGATCACTATGCGGCTAATCCTGTCCTGGTTCGAGCGCTGGACCGCATCCTGATCCTCCACGCCGATCATGAACAAAATGCCTCGACATCCACGGTTCGGGTCGCAGGATCCAGTGGCGCCAACCCCTATGCCTGTGTTGCTGCTGGGATAGCCTGCCTGTGGGGGGCCGCCCATGGCGGAGCCAATGAATCCGTTCTCCATATGCTGCGGACGATTGGCGATAGCTCGAGGATCCCAGAGTTCCTCGCAAAGGCCAAGGATAAAAACGATCCATTCCGTTTGATGGGCTTTGGACACCGGGTCTACAAAAATTTTGATCCCCGCGCGAAGCTGATGAGAAAAACCTGCCATGAAGTGCTGGATGCTTTAGACCTCCATGACAGCGCCCTCTTTAAGTTGGCTATCGAACTTGAACAGATTGCACTCGAAGACGAGTACTTCAATAGCCGCAAACTGTACCCTAATGTGGATTTCTATTCGGGCATCGTGCTGCATGCCCTCGGCATCCCCACCAACATGTTCACCGCCCTCTTTGCCATGGGCCGAACGGTCGGCTGGATTGCCCATTGGGACGAAATGATCTCTGACCCTGAACACCGTATCGCACGGCCTCGCCAGCTTTACACCGGGCCTGAACGCCGAAATGTCCCAGGATTTCAGCCATCGTGAGCCTCCTGGTTTTGCACCGATGAATCGTTTGTCAGCCAAATGGCCTCATTCTTTGCACGTGTTTGGATCATGCAACGGGTATAAATCTTGAAAACTGGGCCCCAAACCGCTATATTTCCCGGCCATTTGCTCGAGTGCCTGTCGCCTTATCAGGCGCTTCATAACAGGCCGCGATGGCTCCGAGTGCAAAAGCCCACCGTTCAGCGTCAATCCATGTACTCTGTGTTACATGCGATGCTGCTCAAGGTGAGCCCGCCATCACATCAGGTTACCGACCGAGGTATTGAATGAGTTTTAACGCGATTCCTGACCAGCAGGGTCTTTATGATCCACGTAATGAACATGACGCCTGTGGCGTTGGCTTTATTGCGCACATTAAAGGACATAAAAGCCATGACATTGTCGCCAAGGGCCTTGAAATCCTTCGGAATCTAACCCACCGCGGCGCGGTCGGCGCTGATCCTCTGGCTGGGGATGGTGCGGGTATTTTGATTCAGATGCCGGACCAATTTCTTCGTGCCGAAAGCAGTGGGCTCGGATTTAACCTGCCGGCTGAAGGACACTATGGCGTTGGGGTGATCTTCCTGCCTCAATCGGCGGCCTTTAGAACCACTTGCGAACAGATTGTTGAAGAATTCATTACGGCTGAAGGTCAGTCGGTGCTGGGCTGGCGCGATGTCCCCGTTGAGAGCGAGGGACTTGGCGAGTCAGTAAAGGCCAGTGAGCCGTTCATTCGTCAGGTGTTCGTCGGTCGTGGTGCCAACTGTCAAGATCAGGACGCTTTCGAACGCAAACTGTTCGTGATTAGGAAGCAGATCGACAACCGAATTCGAGACCTTAAACAGAATGAAGGCAAGATGTTCTACATCCCCTCCTTCTCGTCTCGAACCCTCCTTTACAAAGGAATGCTTCTGGCCGATCAGGTGGGGAGTTATTACCGCGATCTAACGGACGAGCGCGTGATCTCGGCACTCGCGTTGGTTCATCAACGTTTCTCGACCAACACATTCCCCACTTGGGATCTGGCGCATCCCTTCAGAATGATCGCCCACAATGGCGAAATCAATACCGTTCGGGGCAACATCAACTGGATGGCCGCACGCAGGCATTCCATGTCCTCGAGGATTTTAGGCGAGGACCTTGACAAGATCTGGCCCTTGATTGGTGAAGGGAAATCAGACTCTGCCAGTTTTGATAACGCCCTTGAGCTCTTGGTCATGGGGGGATATTCACTGGTTCACGCCATGATGCTCCTCATTCCAGAAGCCTGGTCTGGCAATCCCCTGATGGATGATCAGCGCCGTGCATTCTACGAATACCATTCGGCCCTTATGGAGCCCTGGGACGGGCCTGCTGCAGTGGCCTTTACCGATGGCCGTCAAATTGGAGCGACGCTCGATCGCAATGGTCTTCGTCCTGCCCGCTATCTGATCACCGACGATAACCATGTGGTCATGGCTTCTGAGATGGGGGTTTTGACGATTCCCGAACACAAGATCATCAAGAAGTGGCGCCTGCAGCCTGGCAAGATGTTCCTGATCGATATGGAACAGGGCCGCATTATCGACGACGCCGAAATCAAAAATGAATTGGCCGCAAAAGCCCCCTATCAACAATGGCTGACTGAAACCCAAATTCAACTTGAGAATCTGCCGCCTGAGATCTCCGCGATGCCGCCCGATAGTCAGACCCTCATGGATCGGCAACAGGCTTTTGGTTATACGCAGGAAGACATCAAGTTTTTCTTGACGCCGATGGCCCTTACCGGGCAGGAACCCGTGGGATCGATGGGGACCGATGCTGCTTTGGCGGTGCTATCAAAGCGCCCACGTATGCTTTACGACTATTTCAAACAAGGCTTTGCGCAGGTGACTAACCCAGCGATTGATCCCATCCGGGAAGAACTCGTCATGTCACTGGTCACCCATATCGGCCCGCGACCGAACCTACTCAACCTTGACAATGCGGGAAGCCATCGCCGACTTGAAGCGCATCAACCGATCCTGAGCAACAAAGATCTTGAGAAAATTCGGCGGATTGAAGCAAGGACGAACGGGGCGTTTAAGACCACGACCCTGAGTCTTTGTTACCCCGTCGATCTCGGCGCATCGGGTATGGAAGAGGCCCTAGCCACCCTGTGCCGGAATGCTGAGAAGGCCGTCTTTGATGGCAACAATATCCTGATCATTTCAGATCGTGCGATGGATGCCGAACATATCGCCATTCCAGCCCTTCTCGCCACGTCGACCGTTCACTACCATCTGATCCAAAAAGGGCTCCGCACTGAAGTCGGGCTTGTGGTTGAAACTGGCGAGGCCCGAGAAGTCCATCATTTCGCCCTGCTCGCGGGTTATGGCGCTGAAGCCATCAATCCCTATCTTGCGTTCGATTCTCTCTCGGCACTGATCGATGAACTCCCTGAAAAGGTGAGCGCAGATGATGCCCATAAGCGTTACATCAAAGCTATCGGCAAAGCGCTTTTGAAGATTATGTCGAAAATGGGTATTTCAACCTATCAATCCTATTGCGGGGCCCAGGTCTTCAATGCGGTGGGTTTGAGCGATGCGTTCCTGGCCAGTTACTTCGTCGGTACGAGTGCTACCACAGGAGGCGCCGGATTGAAGGAAATCGCTGCCGAAACCGTCACTCGCCATCGTCTGGCCTTCAGTGATGCCCCGATTTATCGTCATGCCCTCGATGTCGGTGGTGAGTACGCCTATCGCGTTCGCGGTGAAGATCACGTGTGGACCCCAGAAACCATCTCGAAGCTCCAACTGGCCACCCGGACAAATAACTGGGAGACCTATCTCGACTACACGCGCTCTATCAATGAACAAAATGAGCGCCTGTTGACCCTTCGCGGCCTCCTCGACTTCAACTACGATCGAGAGGGGGTTCCGCTTGAAGAAGTCGAATCGGCCAAAGATATTGTGAAGCGGTTTGCAACGGGCGCCATGAGTTTTGGCTCCATTTCTTACGAAGCCCATACCACCCTTGCTATCGCGATGAATCGGATTGGCGGCAAGTCGAATACCGGCGAAGGGGGTGAACTACCGGAACGCTTCAAGCCCTTGGCCAACGGCGACTCTATGCGCTCCGCCATCAAGCAAGTCGCTTCTGGTCGTTTTGGCGTCACCACGGAGTACCTGGTCAACGCCGATGACATCCAGATCAAGATCAGTCAGGGTGCAAAACCGGGTGAGGGTGGCCAGCTCCCAGGACATAAAGTGGATGCGACCATCGCTCGGGTAAGACATTCGACGCCTGGCGTCGGCCTCATCTCGCCGCCACCGCATCATGACATTTACTCAATCGAGGATCTGGGTCAGCTGATTCACGATCTGAAGAACGTCAACCCTTCGGCGCGTATCAGTGTCAAGCTGGTGTCGGAGGTGGGTGTTGGAACGGTTGCGGCTGGCGTTGCTAAGGCCCATGCTGATCACGTCACGATCGCCGGTTATGATGGAGGCACAGGAGCCAGCCCCATCACGTCGATTAAGCATGCCGGACTTCCATGGGAGATTGGCCTTGCAGAGACCCATCAGACGCTGGTCCTCAACAAGCTCAGGAGCCGAATCTGCGTGCAAGCCGATGGCGGCATGCGAACGGGTCGCGACGTCGTTTTTGGCGCTCTTCTTGGCGCCGATGAATTCGGCTTTGCCACGGCACCACTGATTGTTGAAGGCTGCATCATGATGCGCAAATGCCACCTCAATACCTGTCCCGTTGGGGTTGCAACGCAGGATCCCGAACTCCGCAAGCGGTTTACAGGACAACCCGAACATGTCGTCAATTTCTTCTTCTTTATCGCCGAAGAAGTTCGTCAACTCATGGCCAAATTAGGCTATCGCCGTTTTGATGAGATGATCGGACAAACCGACCGCCTGGATATGCGAAAGGCCGTCGAGCACTGGAAGGCCTCTAAAATTGATCTTCAGCGCCTTTTGTTTAAGCCCCATACCGACAGCCACGAGGCCCTCCATCATACGGAGACACAAGATCATGGGCTCGATAAGGCGCTCGATCATGTGCTGATTCAAGGCGCCCAGCCGGCCCTTGAACGGCGTCAACCCGTTCAACTTGAATCGGAGATCCGCAATTTCAACCGAACCTGTGGGGCGATGCTATCGGGTGAAGTTGCGAAGCGCTTCGGTCATCAGGGCCTCCCCGACGATACGATTCACGTCAAACTCCATGGCACAGCAGGTCAGAGTTTTGGCGCCTTCCTCGCGGCGGGTGTGACCCTTGAACTCTCCGGTGAAGGCAATGATTATGTCGGTAAGGGGCTTTCTGGTGGCCGCCTGATCATCTATCCTCCCGCCATCACCCCCATTGTTGCCGAACACAACATCATTGTCGGCAATACGGTCCTCTATGGTGCCATTCAGGGTGAATGCTATTTCCGCGGGGTGGCAGGTGAACGTTTCGCAGTCCGCAATTCAGGAGCTATCGCCGTTGTTGAAGGCGTTGGCGATCATGGGTGTGAATACATGACCGGTGGGGTTGTCGTTGTTCTTGGGGAAACGGGTCGAAATTTTGCTGCGGGCATGTCAGGCGGCATTGCTTATGTCCTTGATGAAGCTGGCGACTTTGGACACCGTTGTAACCTTTCAATGGTTGAACTCCAACCCATTCCCATCGAGGAACGGGCCCTTGAGCGTTTTGATCATCAAGGTGGCGACCTCGAAAACCATGGCTTGGTCGATATTCTCCGTAATATGACCGGGGATGACGAAAAGCGCCTCAAGGTCCTGGTGGCGAAGCATGCCCGCTATACAGGCAGCGAGAAGGCGAGACGCATTTTGGACAACTGGGCCGAATATGCTCCTCGTTTCGTCAAAGTCATGCCGGTTGATTATCGACTGGCGCTAGAAAAGATGCAGCAGGCTCAGATACAGGCAGAAGTCAGCCACTAAACCAATCCAAGCCGCTCACCTAAGTCTTGACTGGGTGGGCGGTAAGGGGCCTCGCAAGGGCTTCTCGACACAATCAACAGCGGTGCCTTAAGGCATCTCATCGAGGTTAACAGCAGATGGGCAAACCTACCGGTTTCATGGAAATTTCGCGTCAGGATCGACGCTATCGCCTGGTCGCTGACCGGGTCCAGAATTACCAGGAATTCGTTATTCCCCTGTCCGAAGACGAACTCAAGAAACAGGGTGCGCGTTGCATGGATTGTGGAATCCCCTATTGCCATAACGGATGCCCGGTCAACAACATCATTCCTGACTGGAACGATCTGGTTTACCAAGGCAACTGGCGCGAAGCCATCGAAGTCCTCCATAGCACGAATAACTTTCCCGAATTCACCGGCAGAATTTGTCCGGCCCCTTGTGAGGCGGCCTGTACGCTGAATTTGACCGATGAGCCAGTCACTATCAAATCGATTGAATGCTCGATTGTTGACAAGGGCTGGGAGATGGGTTGGATACAGCCTCAAATAGCGCCACACAAAACGGAAAAACGCATCGCAGTCGTTGGCTCCGGCCCCGCTGGCCTCGCTGCGGCTCAACAATTGGCCCGCGCTGGCCACGACGTCGTGGTCTTTGAAAAGAGTGACCGAATCGGTGGTCTACTCCGCTACGGTATCCCTGACTTTAAGATGGAGAAACATCTGATTGACCGCCGCATTGCTCAGATGCAGGCTGAAGGGGTGGTCTTCCGCCCCAACTGGCATATCGGAAAGGATATCCCCACAGCACAGCTGCTGGAGGATTTTGATGCCGTGATTCTCGCCGGCGGTTCTGAACATTCTCGTGACCTTCAGTTACCTGGCCGTGAACTCGACGGTATTCACTTTGCCATGGACTTCTTACCACAACAAAACAAACGTAACGCGGGTGATACCCTTCGGGAGGACGTCAACCTCCTCGCCACCGGCAAGTCAGTCATTGTCATTGGTGGTGGCGACACCGGATCTGACTGTATCGGGACCTCACAGCGTCATGGTGCAGCGTCGATCACCCAGCTTGAAATCATGCCAAAGCCACCGGTCAAAGAAGACAAGGCCTTGACCTGGCCAAACTGGCCTAACAAACTCAGGACGTCGAGTTCTCACGAAGAAGGCTGTGATCGACTCTGGAGCATCGACACCGTGTCGTTCGAAGGCGATCACGGCAAAGTGAATACCATCCATTGTGTCAAGGTCGAGTGGACGCAGGAACAAGGTCGCTGGGTGATGCGCCGGATCCCTGGGAGTGAATTCAGCTTAAAAGCGGACTTGGTTCTCCTCGCGATGGGCTTCGTTCATCCGGTGCGAGATGGCCTCTTGATGGATCTTGGTGTTGAACTCGATGAACGTTCAAACGTTAAAGCCAATACCCACGATTATAAAACCTCGATCAACAAGGTCTTTACCGCGGGCGATATGCGCCGCGGCCAATCGCTCGTGGTTTGGGCTATTCGTGAGGGTCGCCAGTGCGCCCGCGCGGTCGATGAATTCCTCATGGGTCAAAGCGAACTTCCCCGCTAATTCTTAGCCTATTGCGTGTCCGGCACCCCCTCGGTGCCGGCCTCATTTCTTCTAAGCCTCAGCCGCCAGAATCCTTCTTTTCAAGGGTGAGGACACGGGGACTTCATCCTTCATCTTAGTCCGCCCTTATCCTTTCGACGGTTTTACCCGTCCGCTAAATTATTACAACATCTAGTATCCATAAATTTACTAGACACAACATCTAGGAGTTGAACTATAATCAACTCAACACTGTCGGATGGAACGATGGTCACCTTTTTCTTATTTATCCTGACCCTGGAGCCAATGCCATGTTGAATTGGGAAGACCCCCTGACCGGATTGACCCCTCAAGCGGCTAAACCGAAGACCCTAGCGGCCGCTGACTTTAGTGACCTCCTCGCGGACGTCACGGCAGCAGAGCCCGTTCCAACCGTTGCTGCGCACCCGATACTTGATCGGAAAGAGCCTGTTCAGCAGGGGGCCACAGGACTTGAGCACATCGAGATTGGTGCCAAGCGGATTCAGGTTGATGATAAGAAGATCATCAACTGCCGTGCTGATCTCAATCAATTGGTTCCTTTTAAGTACCGCTGGGCGTGGCAGAAGTATCTTGATGCCTGCGCGAACCATTGGATGCCTCAGGAAATCAACATGAATGCCGATATCGCTCTTTGGAAAAGCGCCGATGGCTTGACCGAAGATGAACGGATGATCATCAAGCGCAATCTCGGATTCTTTTCAACGGCAGACTCACTGGTCGCCAACAATCTGGTGCTGGCCGTCTACCGGCACATCACCAATCCCGAGTGCCGCCAATACTTATTGCGACAGGCTTTTGAAGAAGCCCTACACACCCATGCCTACCAATATGTGGTCGAATCACTGGGTATGGATGAAGGTGAAGTCTTCAATATGTACCGTGAGCTTCCAGCAGTCGCCCGCAAAGCAGAATGGGCGCTACCCTTCACCCGCTCTCTGGGTGATCCCACCTTTGTCACCGGAACACCCGAAGCGGATCAGCGGCTTTTGCGCGACCTGATCGCGTTCTACGTCATTTTTGAAGGGATCTTCTTCTACGTCGGCTTCACTCAGATCCTGTCCATGGGCCGGCGAAATAAGATGACCGGGACCGCCGAACAGTTCCAGTACATTCTTCGTGATGAATCCATGCACATGAACTTCGGGATCGATGTCATCAACCAGATTAAAATCGAAAATCCGCACCTCTGGGGGGCGGAGTTCCAACAGGAAATCACGACGTTGATCACCGATGCCGTGGATATCGAAATCCAGTATGCGCATGACACGATGCCGCGTGGTGTGCTCGGACTCAATGCCCCGATGTTTGAGGAATATCTGAAATTCATTGCCAACCGCCGTTGCAATCAAATTGGGCTTTCAGAACAATACGTGGGCGCTCAAAACCCTTTCCCTTGGATGAGTGAAATTCTCGATCTTAAGAAAGAAAAGAATTTCTTTGAAACGCGGGTCACCGAGTACCAGACCGGTGGCGCCTTAAGCTGGGATTAACTGAAATCTTCTTAAAAAAGGTCCCGGAACGAACGAGCGTTCTGTTCCGGGTCACCCATCCCAAAAACCCCCTCAACCACCGCCAGAAGATCAGCGCCCTGCTGCAAAAGGGTCTCAGCGTTTTTTAGCGTAATTCCACCGATGGCGACCACGGGCACCTGGACGATCGATCGGGCCCTTAGAAGCGTGTCAAGCGATGCGGTCGGGGCGCCTGGCTTGGTCCTTGAAGGAAAAAATCGACCAAAGGCGACATAATCGGCCCCCTGCTCCGCGGCGTTTTTTGCCCGATCGATATCGTCATAACAAGACACACCAATCAGCGCTGTCGGCCCTAATACTGCTCGAGCGACCGAATAGGCCTGATCCATCGATCCCAGATGAACGCCATCCGCTCCAACCGATTGGGCTAAGGCGATATCATCGTTGATAATCAGTGGGATGCCCGCGCTCCGGCATAAGGCTAAAAGCGCAGTAGCCTCTGAGTAGGGATCCAGTGGGCATTTAGCTCGATACTGAATCACGGCAGCACCGCCGCGAACCGCTTTGGCCACTTCATCCACTAAAGAGGCCCGATCACCTTCTAGATCACGAGTGATGGCATAGAGTCCTTGTGCTGGAAATTTCTGAGCTTGATTCATCTTGATTATTCAAAGAGGAGACATTAGAAAGAGTCGGCAGCCACGCTTGAAGGCCCTATAATGCGCTATTTCATTCATTATCAGGGATCGCTCTATGTCCAAGCAGACCGTCAAGAAAGTTGCTCTTGCCTACTCCGGCGGGCTTGACACCTCCGTTATCCTCCAGTGGCTCCGAGAAACCTATCACTGCGAGGTGGTCACTTTCACGGCAGATATCGGGCAAGGCGGCGAAGTTGAACCTGCTCGCGCCAAGGCGCAGGCTATGGGTATTAAGGAAATTTACATCGATGATCTGACAGAAGAATTCGTTCAAGATTTCGTCTACCCCATGTTCAGAGCCAATACCGTCTATGAGGGCGAGTATCTCCTCGGCACATCCATCGCACGTCCTCTGATTGCAAAACGTCTCATCGACATTGTCAATGAAACGGGTTGCGATGCCATCTGTCATGGTGCAACCGGCAAAGGCAACGATCAAGTGCGTTTCGAATTAGGGGCCTATGCCCTTAAACCCGACATCAAGGTGATCGCCCCTTGGCGTGAATGGGACCTCAACTCCAGGGAGACCCTCCTTGCTTATGCGGAAAAGCATCAGATTCCCATCGAGATGAAACGCGGTAAGGCGTCCCCTTATTCCATGGATGCCAATCTGCTTCATATCTCCTATGAGGGAGGCATTCTTGAAGATCCGTGGTCTGAGCCTGAAGAGGATATGTGGCGATGGAGCGTCTCTCCAGAAGCCGCGCCCGATGCTCCAACCTATCTTGAACTCACTTATCAGCGGGGAGATATCGTGGCCCTTGATGGCGTCTCGATGAGCCCTGGAAAGATTCTTGCCCGCCTCAACGAAATCGGCGGATCCCATGGCATTGGTCGTCTTGATATTGTCGAAAACCGCTACGTCGGCATGAAATCCCGTGGCTGCTATGAGACACCCGGCGGCACCATCATGTTGAAAGCGCACCGGGCGATCGAATCATTAACCCTTGATCGCGAAGTGGCTCATCTCAAGGATGAACTGATGCCGCGATACGCCAGCCTGATCTACAACGGATACTGGTGGAGCCCTGAACGCTTGCTGCTTCAAGAAATGATCGATGCCTCCCAAGCCACCGTCAACGGCGTGGTCCGGGTTAAGCTCTACAAGGGCAACGTGACCGTGGTCGGTCGCCAATCACCCTCTAACAGCCTTTTTGACATGAACATCGCGACCTTTGAAGACGATCAGGGCGCCTACAATCAGCAAGATGCCGAAGGCTTTATCAAGCTGAATGCGCTGAGGATGCGCATCGCCGCGAAGAAAGGCGTGAGATTCCTTTAAACGCCTTTTTCAGCCGGCAGGCGCTTCAACTCGCCTGCCGGCCCTTCACCTTTACGCTTCCGAGCGGCCAGGCAAGAAACGCCACAAAGGCCAATGGTTGACATGAAGGTACTTCCGGATGGGTGTCTTGATCACCGACACACAAAGGGCAATCGAAAAAAGGCACCAAACCGCCGCATACTCATTGGGGTCATCCGTGGTGATATCGGAGATCCAAGGACCGACCAAATAATGAAAACCAACGAAGCGCCAGGAGCCATAGATGATCGGCATCCAGAAGGCCGCCAGAATGTAGGTGAAGGCGTGAAGCCCCCAGCGGAAGCCTAAGAACTTTGTGGCCCCATCATCCGACATCAATCCGTTCAAGGGCATCTGCCAAGCAATATGCCAGTCTCCTGAAACGGAGCAGACCCTCTCCCCACAAAACCCTTCGATACCCACCAGACAGTGCCCTGCCCATGCGAAGGGGTACATCTTGACCAACATAGCCACCGCCGCCACCGAACAGAGCGCATAAACTGGAAAAGCAATCTTCTCTTTGACTCTAACGGGAATGAAGTAAAGGGCGACCATATTCGCGAAAAAAGGCTGGAAGGCGATATGGAGATAGCCAAAAAGGGTCAGTATCTGGTTCGGGGGGGCATCGCAAAGGTTGATGTAGATATAGGTCGCCGCTTGGAGGAGTTCCATACAGGCAAAATAGGTTAAGGGAATCCATAATTCCTTAGACTCCCCTTTCTTCGCGACATAGGCCGCAGTGCCAAATCCAGCCATAGCCAATACAGCCGATGCCTCGCCACTCCAACACATAAGATCCCTCCTGGTGGTTATTGTGATGCCAAGCTCATGGCTTCAGGTCTTGATGTCGACCTGAGCCTCTCATTTGGTCGTTGTTATGATCCCTTAGGTAATGCCGTGTTTTTGCATGCGATAGAGTAAGGTATCGCGGCTGATACCAAGCAGTTTGGCGGCCCTACTCCGATTACCATGAGTTCTCTCAAGGGCCTGACGAATCAGATCGATCTCTACATCCTCAAGGTTAATGCCATACTCCGGTAGGGCAATCTCCCGAGGGATTTCACTAGGCTCCTTCTGAATTTCCAAGGGAAGGTCATCGTCTTCAATGGTCAGTCCCGCCTTAAAGATCGACAAACGCTCACAGATGTTCCTAAGCTCCCTGACATTTCCTGGCCATGAATAACTCGTCAGTCGCGCCATCGCCGCCTTACTGATGATCGCCGGCTTTACCTGATGTTCAGCAGCAAACTGACGCATGAAATGCTGAATCAGCACCTGAACATCGCCGATTCGTTGACGTAAGGAGGGAATCTCAATGGGAACCACATTGAGCCTGTAGTAGAGGTCCCGGCGAAACTCACCGCGTTGTATGCGGTCATGGAGATCGGCATTGGTTGCCGCAATGATCCTGACATCCACTATTTGGGTTTTCGTCTCCCCAACGGGTTGGATCTCTCCGGTCTCAAGGAATCGAAGGAGTTTCGCCTGGAGGGTGATGGGCAGTGAATCGACTTCATCAAGAAACACAGTACCACCATGAGCCGCTTGAAGCCGGCCCGTTTGATGACCGATCGCCCCGGTGAACGACCCTTTCTTGTGGCCAAATAATTCAGACTCTGCAAGCGCCTCAGGAAGTGCCGCACAGTTAATCGTGATCATGGGCTGATGCGCCCTTGGACTTTGCTGCTGCAAGGCGTGGGCGAGAACCTCCTTGCCGGTTCCCGTTTCCCCAACAATCAGCACCGTGACATCGGTAGCAGCCACCATCCGAGCACTTCTTAGGAGCGACTCGAAATTCGGAGATTGTCCGATGAGCTTCTCAAACATAGCGCGGCAGAGCCACTCTTTAGTGCATCATGGTGTGACGCACCATGGGATTAAGTCCTGGGAATGCGGCCATCAGCGCTAGCAGAATGAGCGTCACGCCGGCCAGTTGGCGAAAACCTTTGAGAGAAGAGAGGCGGACCATCCATGAGGTCATGATGCCAACACCCATTACAGCCGGCATCGTACCTAGACCAAACGCCAGCATGGTAAAGCCGCTCCGGAACACATCGCCGGTGGTCGCTGAAAGCGCCAAAGCGGTGTATACCAGACCACAGGGCAACCATCCCCAAATCATGCCAAAAACAAAGGCTCTCGGCAGGGTATCGACAGGAATAAGCCGCCGACCATAAGGTTCAAGCCGCCGCCACACACCAATGCCAACCTTCTCGATATAGGCGAAACGAGGAAACCAGCCTGCAAGGTGGAGCCCGGCCCCTAGCATCACCAAGGCACTAATGATCTGCAATAAACGATGACCATGACCCTCCCCAAAAGGGGACGTCAGAACACGCTCAAGGATCCCGGCTAAAAGCCCCGCCAAGGTATAACTGAGGACTCGTCCAGCGTTATAGCTGGCCACAAACGGGATCAGTTCACGTTTACTATCACGGATCTCCCGCTTGAGACTCAAGGTTAAGGATCCAATGATGGAGCCACACATGCCAAGACAGTGCACCGCACTGAAAAGTCCCATGAGGAAGGCTACAAAGTAGGAGGTACTGAAGGCGGAATCAAGAGAGTTCATGTGAAAATAAACGGTGGAGCCCTTTGGCCCTCAGCAATACTTGGCGGGTACAAGAAGACTGACGAACAGCTTCAAGCAAAGAATCAACGCCCATTGAGTGGAATGGAATGAGCGTTGGCATAAGTCACATCAACCGCTTATTGTCCCACGCGGACAAACACTAAGGCACTATGGCTTGGACGTAATCCACCTGTTGTTGGATCGTAAACTTCCATGGTGTCGGAAATAGTCAGCGTCTTCTTATCCTTCGACTGGTTGAAGAGATAACTTCGCGGGTCATCAGGCAATGCGGCATCAACAAAATTGATGTAGTTGCCGACGTTAAGGATTTGGTGAGAATACCAGTAACCATCTGGGCTTTTTGATGAACCTAATACGCCTAAATTGTGGTGATAAGTCCGCTTGCCATTTTTTAAGGTTATGGTGAGTATCTCGTTGTCGGCGCATTTTGCGAACTGAGCAACGATCGCCGGGGTTCCTGGAGGCATAGGAAACTGCCCAGGACAGTTCATGGTCTTCCCATTGCTCTCAATCTGAGTCAACTTCCATTGACCCACTAAGGCCTTCGGCGTTTCAGCCATCAACGCACATGGCGCCATCAGGGAGAGGGCGAACATAAACTTTTTTAGCATCTTGAGCATCCTCATCCTATCTAAAAGGGGGCATCTTATTGAGTCACCATGCAATCTATCACACTCTCAGGGATCAGCAAATTGAGCTAAAGGTAGATTGGATTCGAGCAAATCGAGGCGAAAGCAACCTCTTTTTGTCTTTCAACCCGGTCGAATCACGAGCCATCAAGCTTAAATAAACCCTTGTAACACAGGTCCTTTTAGCCTGAGAATGCACACCCATCCACAGGCTCCTCCGATTTCTTGGATCAACCCTCACCCTCTCAATCTCTTTTGTATCCTTCGCATTTATGGCTAGACCTGTCACTCCCGAGATTGCGGCCGATATCATTATCGAATTAGTTGACCGGCCAGGTCGGCCGATTGTCCTTATCGAACGACTCTATGAACCCTTTGGTTGGGCCATCCCCGGTGGCTTTGTCGATGTCGGGGAGAGAGTCGAGCAGGCAGCGCGGCGAGAAGCTTTGGAAGAGGTTGGACTTGAGGTCCAACTCAAGGTTCTCTTAGGGCTTTATTCAGATCCAACCAGGGATCACCGGGGCCATACCGTGACGGCCGTCTACGTCGGTGAGGCCAGCGGGGTTCCCATCGCCGCCGACGATGCGAAAGCTGCGGTGATTGTCCATGTGGACCAACTTCCATCCCCTCTCGCCTTTGATCATCGCCAGGTACTGGACGATTACCTTCAATATCGAGAGAGGGGCACGGTGACCCCGCTGCGCTTAGGCACGCTATAACTCGACCATCAACCCCAGTTCGACCACGCGATCGGCAGGGATCCGCCAGAAACGCATGGCATTTTCAGCATTCATGGCCATCCTGATGAACAGTCGCTCCCGCCAGGTCGCCATGCCGTCACGGGAGGAAGCGATCATATGTTCTCTTGATAAGAAGAACGTGGTCGTGGCCAGATCAATGTCGAGCCCATGAGACGCACATCGCATGATGGCGTCAGGAATGTCAGGCTCCTGATTGTAACCATAGTAAATCCTGACCCGGTAGATTTGGTCCCCAAAAGGGCGGATCTTGACGCGATCCTCAAGCGGTATCCAAGGCTCATCCCGGGTCACCACCGTCAATACAATTACCTGCTGGTGCAGAATCTTATTGATTTGCATGTTTTGGAGCAGCGACAAAGGCGCGCCGAAGCGGCTGGCCGTCAGATACACCGCCGTTCCAGAAACCCTTGGCAAGGGATGACTGCGCAATCTAGAAACCAACTCCTCGAGGGGGATCGCTTTGTCGTTGAGACGACGCAGCAACAACTCTCGCCCCAGCGTCCAGGTAGAAAGAATTAAATAGACTCCGCCAGCGATCGCCAAGGAGACCCAGCCCCCTTGCTGGATCCTCGGGGTATTGGCCAGCAAAAGAATAAGATCCATCAGCAAAAAAGACAGGAACAAGAACCCGGTGACCCACCGCGTCGTTCGCCAAATACGGCGCAGAAGTCCAAACGCCAGCACTGTGGTGACCACCATAGTCCCGGTGACCGCAAGCCCATAGGCTCCAGCGAGTTTGGAAGAAGCTCCAAAGCCAACCACCAAGCCCGCCGTGGCGAGACCGAGCGTCCAATTGACTGATGGAACATAAATCTGCCCGGACCGTCCATCGGAGGTATGGCGCACCAATAGCCTTGGGAGATAACGCATGCGAACCGCTTGTGCCGTGAGGGAAAAGGCACCCGAAATAACGGCCTGGGACGCAATAATGGTGGCGAACGTTGCAAGACCTAACAAGGGGATGAGCCCCCACGATGGCGCTAGGAGATAAAAAGGATTGGACACTGCCGCAGGTTCTCTCAACAACAGAGCACCCTGCCCAAGATAGTTGATGATCAGTGCCGGAAACACGAAAGTGAACCAGGCCACCCGAATCGGCTGTACTCCAAAGTGGCCGATGTCAGCATACAAGGCCTCAGCGCCGGTCACTACGAGGACGACGGCACCGAGGACCATGAAAAACTTCATCTTGGCTTCGAAAATAAAATGCAGCGCATGGATGGGATTAAGCGCTTCCAGAATAACGGGCGTCTTGGCAATACTGGCGGCCCCAAGCAGCGCGATGACCAGGAGCCACAGCACCATGATTGGACTAAAAAGGCCCGCAATGAAAGCGGTTCCCCGGCGCTGAATCAGAAAGAGGATAGCCAGAATGATGAGGGTGATGGGGAGAATCAATTCTTTGAGCGATGGCGCAGCCAGCTTGAGCCCTTCCACTGCGCTCATGACGGAAATGGCAGGCGTAATCACTGCATCACCAAAAAACAGCGCCGCCCCCATCAGACCGATCGAAAGAACAATCAAGCGAAGCTTCGGGCGATCAATCACGGTTCGCTGCACCAAGGACAGCAGTGCCATGATGCCGCCCTCCCCTTTGTTGTCGAGACGCATGATCAAGAGGGCATATTTAAGGCAGACCACCACGATCAGCAGCCAAAAAACCATCGAGAGAACACCCAAGACATGATCCGGCGTCACTGAGAGGCCACTACGACCCCCAAAAGCCACGCGCAAGGCGTAGAGGGGGCTTGTGGCGATATCACCAAAGACCACCCCCATGCAGCTGAGCACCAAACCCCATTGGAGACCCTCAGAACGTTCCGATCCGCGTTTGATAGTCAACATGAGGGTCTATCTGTGGGTCGTTGGCTGTGTTCCCTTGTCACCAGAGTCAACAGCAGCCCCATGGTTCAGGCGACCTTAGGGCCAGGGTTTAGACGGCTGAAGCGGGCCACCATGCGCATCATCAGATGGGTTAAAAGGAGGGTTCCGAGATAGAAAAGGATTTCAATACCATCTGGATGATCGACATAGCCCACCAGCGCATGAAGAATTTGACCCAGTAGGCTTTTCTCTGGCAGCCATTCTGAGGTATCCCAAATACCCCGCCCCAGGGCCGGTAGCCAATCGGCTTCGACCAGAAAAGCGGCAGCCTGGGCGGCGAGACCTGCGGTCAAAAAGAGAATTAAGAGACTGGTCACTGAGAAGAAATACCGGAGCGGAATTTTGGCTAGCCCAAAATAGAGCACAAGCCCGACTAAAGCACCTAAAAAGAGACCCAGACCGCCACCCCCCAAAAGAGCCATGAGTCCCCCTTCCTCGGCACTCACCAGCCCATAGAGGAAAAGAATCAGCTCTGAGCCCTCCCGAAGCACTGCCAAGCCGACGACGACCGCAAGGCCATGAAGGGGACGCTGTCCCTCCAAAACCTCTCGACCCAATTGATTCATATCACGGGCCATCTCACGGCCATGCTGCTGCATCCAGACGCTGTGCCAGGTCAGCATGCCGACGGCAACCAATAAGACCCATGCATTGAAAAGTTCTTGCCCCACTCCCTCAATCGCTTGCGCCAGACGATCTGCACCGAGCGCCAAGACAAGAGATCCTAAAAGGCCGAGGAGGACCCCCCCGAAGACCCAACGCCCCCGGTGGTCAGCCCCCCGACTGGCTGCCATCACGATACTGATGATCAGAGCAGCCTCAAGGACCTCCCGAAATACAATGATCGCGATACCCCACATGATGGATCTTCCTCAAGAACCTAACGGACAACCAAACGGCCTTTAGCCGTATCTTCGTGGAATTCCCCGACAAAGTCGTAGGTCCCAGCCTCGAGAGGTCCGAGGTTCATGACGATCTCGCCATGCCCTTTAACGACTTTTTCGCGCTTCAAGGTCTTACTTTCGAATTCTTCGGGTGTCGCATCCTCGTTGCGAACGATCAGTTTGAATTTCTGGCCCGCAGGGGCGATCAGTTCCTCAGGCTCAAAGTGATGGTTCCGAATCACCAGTGTCGGACCCTCTGCAGCGAAGACAGGTGCCATGCTCGAAAATGCAAGAACCAGAGAAACAGCAGTCAAGCGAAGAGAAGGCATAGGGGTTCCTCGTGAAAAACAGGAAATTCGATAGATGGAATCAAGTGGCCGGCATTATAGCGTAGCGTCCGCCAAAGAGCGCAGAGGCCTCTCGACATGGTAGAGTCTCGGCTTATCACATTTTGAGGCAGCGGCATGTCACAAGAGCGCACATTCAAGCCCTTACATCTAGCCATCCTGACCGTCTCCGACACACGAACGTTTGAAACCGACACATCGGGCTTACTGCTCCAGCAAAGCGCACAACAAGAAGGCCATGAGGTCGCTATTCGGCGTATTGTGCCTGATGACCGCTATCTGATTCGCGCCGTCGTCTCCGCATGGATCGCCGATCCTCTCATCACCGCCATCGTGACCACCGGCGGCACTGGCGTGACGGGACGTGATGGGACGCCAGAAGCCGTAGGCGTCCTTTTAGATAAGACGCTCGAGGGATTTGGTGAGGTCTTTCGGGCACTTTCCTTTCAAGACATCGGTACCTCGACGATTCAATCTCGCGCGATCGCGGGGGTTGCCAACGGAACCTTCATCTTCTGTCTCCCCGGCTCTTCAGGTGCCTGCCGCCTAGGCTGGGACAGCCTCATCCGGCCCCAACTGGACTATAGGACCAGGCCCTGCAACTTAGTAGAACTGATGCCAAGACTGCTTGAAACCTGAGTGTTTTCAACCACCGGTCGCATTCATGTGCCTGAAGATGACCGGTTGTGCCTTGAGATCAAACTCATGTTGCAGGGGCTTCAGATCCATCGCCTCACGAATCGCCGCTTGCAGCGCCTCAGGATCAAAGGGGTTCTGTCGGAGCCAGGGCTTGAGATCGACCGCATGTTCGTTCCCAAGACAAAGGAGGAGGCGCCCTTCAGCAGTCACCCGGACCCGGTTACAGCTGCTACAAAAGTTATGACTGTGCGGCGAAATAAAGCCCACCCGTGTCTTGCTCCCCGCGACTTGATAGTACTTTGAAGGGCCTCCGGTTGTCTCCGTGGAGGCCAAGAGCTCAACAAAGGGACTCAGTTGTGCCCGAATCTCGTCGCTCGAGACAAAATCCAAAGCCCTGTCGCGTCCATCAAGGATGCCGAGGGGCATTTCCTCAATAAAACTGATGTCGATGTCGCGATCGATCGCATAATGGACAAGATCCAGCACCTCATCCTGATTGCGCTCACGAAGAATAACGCTGTTCAGCTTGATACCATCAAATCCTATAGCTCGAGCAGCTTCGATCCCTTTGAGTACCGTTGCAAGATCACCAACGCGAGTCATCTCGCGAAATCTCTCAGGCCTTAAGCTGTCGAGACTGATATTGATCCGGTTAACACCGGCGGCCTTCAGATCCTTGGCTGTCTCCTGAAGTTGGGCTCCATTGGTGGTGATGACTAATTCCCGAAGACCCTTGAGACGACCCATATCCCTGAGGAGCCCCAAAGCGCCTTTCCGAACCAGTGGTTCACCCCCTGTGACCCGGATCTTACTGACCCCAAGCGCGACAAAGGCCTCTGCGAGGGCCATGATTTCCTCAAGACTCAGAATCTCACTCCGGGGCAGAAACACCATCTTTTCGCTCATGCAATAAACGCAGCGAAAATCACACCGGTCGGTAATCGATAGCCGCACATAATTGACCGTGCGTCCGAACCGATCAATAAGAGGCGGTGACGAATGTGGCATCAAGGGATCCTGATGTGGAAAGAAGGAATGATCGATGATTGTCCCATGATCGACAGCATTCACCAAACCAGACCCTCGTTGATCCAAGAACATTACCGCTGGTTGAACTTGGTCCATAATGGCATGACTTAGAACCACTGAATGACGATTATCGCCCGTCCATCATTGACGTCAGACCATGAATAAGCTACAGGAGTTATTTGAGGGATCAGCGGCCATTGCCGAAGATAACCTCGGTTTTCTTGAGGACCTGTTTGCCCGATTTCAGGAAGACCCTGAATCCGTGGATCGCAGTTGGCGCGATAAGTTTAGTGCCCTTCAAGGCGTGTCCCTCGAGAACCGATTAGACCAAGATGGCGAGGACGAGATGTCAAGGCCTGGGGCCATCAATGCTCTGGCCTTAAGGCAACAGGCGGCGGTTGACCGTCTCATGATGCACTACCGCACCCGCGGCCATCAGGTTGCCGACAACAACCCTCTAAGAAGCCCACAAGCCACGACCCTGAAGCATCTCGATCCGGCCTATTATGGTTTCACCGAAAAGGACTTTGATCAGCTTTTCTACATCGATATTCTTCATCACCAGCGCCAGCTCCCCTTAAGGGAAATCCTGAACCTCCTGAATCAGACCTATTGCAAAAGTATCGGCGCTGAATACATGCACATCGTCGATGCCGACGTTCGCGTCTGGATTCAGCAGCGTCTTGAAAATTCAAGAGGCCAAGCATTTCCTGACCCTGATCATCAAAAAGCGCTCCTCAAAACGCTGACCGCGGCCGAAGGGATCGAACAGGTTCTCCATCGCCAGTACGTCGGTCAAAAGCGTTTCTCTCTCGAAGGCGCCGAATCACTGATTCCGCTCTTAGACGAGATCATCGAACGAGCCAGCGAAAAAGGTGTCGTCGAAATGGTCATCGGTATGGCCCATCGAGGACGACTCAATGTCCTCGTCAATCTCTTTGGCAAGCGCCCACGAAGCCTATTCCAGGAATTTGAAGGCACCCACCCCGCCTCCCCCTTAGCCAGTGCTGGAGACGTCAAGTACCACACCGGCTTTTCCTCGAACATTCAAACGCACCACGGACCGGTCCACATCGCACTGGCATTCAATCCGTCCCACCTTGAAATCATTGATCCCGTGGTCGAAGGCTCAGTCAGGGCGCGACAGGATCGGCGCAGTGGCCATGGTGAAGAAGAGGTGATGGCCATTTTGATCCATGGCGATGCCGCCTTTGCAGGGCAAGGGGTGGTGATGGAAACGCTCAATATGGCGGAAACGCGCGCTTACACCACCGGTGGCACTATCCATGTAGTGATCAATAACCAGATTGGCTTCACCACCAGTAACCCTTTTGATGCACGCTCGACCCTGTACTGCACCGATGTCGCTAACATGGTTCAGGCCCCGGTTTTCCATGTTAATGGTGATGACCCCGAAGCCGTGCTTTTTGTCACCCGACTGGCCGTCGACTATCGAATGAAATTTAAGCGTGATGTCGTGATTGACATGCTCTGCTATCGCCGTCATGGTCATAATGAGGCCGATGAACCGGCGGTCACCCAGCCGATGATGTACCGTTTTATTCGGCAACACGCCTCGGTCAGGCGACTCTATGCGCAGCGACTGATTGATAAAGGCTTGATCACCGCTCTGGATGAACGCCAGCTCGAATTAGACTACCAGATGGCCCTGTCTCAGGATGAGATCGTCTCAAGGCCTCTGATTGAAGGGGAAGACGTTTTCCCAAAACCCTCTTGGCAGCCTTATCAAAGTCGCGCCTGGCGGACACCTCACACCACGTCGCTCCCACGGCAACAACTGACGTCGATGGCCCTTGAGATGCTGCGCCTCCCTGAGGGTTTTGCCCTCCACCCACGGGCCCAAGCAATCTATGACAGCCGACGATCCATGGCCTTGGGGGAACGACCCATCGATTGGGGATTTGGTGAAATGCTGGCCTATGCAAGCCTCCTCAAGGAAGGGACCGCCATTCGTTTGACGGGACAAGATGTGGGCAGGGGGACCTTCTTCCATCGGCACGCCATCGTCCATGATCAGGAAAAGGGGATCCCTTACACTCCGCTTCACCACTTAGCTCCCCCTTCGGCCTCCTTTCAAATCTTCGATTCCATTCTCTCTGAAGAGGGTGTCTTGGGTTTCGAGTATGGCTATGCGAGCTCTGCGCCTGAGGTCCTCGTCATTTGGGAAGCCCAATTTGGTGATTTTGCGAATAATGCCCAGGTCGTTATCGACCAATTCATAGCCTCAGGTGAAAGCAAGTGGGGACGGCTGTGTGGATTGACGCTCTTGTTACCCCATGGATATGAAGGTCAAGGTCCTGAACATTCATCGGCCCGGATTGAACGGTATCTGCAATTGTGCGCCGAAGACAACATGCAGGTCACCATTCCGACAACGCCTGCACAGATCTTCCATCTTTTGCGGCGGCAAATACGGCGCCCCTTTAGAAAACCCCTCATTGTGATGACCCCAAAAAGCCTTCTTCGCCACAAGCAGGCGGCATCATCCCTCGATGAACTAGAGCATGGCGCCTTTTTAGCGGTCATCGGGGACACAACCCAAAAGCCTAAAGAGAACATTCGACGGGTTATTCTTTCCAGCGGAAAAATCTACTACGATCTCCAAGCGGCTTCGCTGGACCAGGTCGCTTTAATTAGGGTCGAACAGCTTTATCCTTTTCCAGACAGCGAACTTGCAGCAGAACTGGCACAATATCCCTCCATGGACGCTTTAGTCTGGTGCCAGGAAGAGCCGGAAAATCAGGGGGCATGGCGCTACATCCAGCACCATTTCTTGAACCAGGCGCCTTCGGCCCTCCCCCTCCAGTACGCTGGCCGGGCCGTCTCGGCCGCACCGGCCGTCGGACAATACCAGCGCCATATCGTTGAACAAAAGCGCGTCGTCGACGAGGCCCTCAAAGGCCCCCTGACGCCCACCGGATGATCCTTTAGGAAGGCCTATGCGTATTGAAGTGCTTGTCCCTCAACTCCCGGAGTCTGTCTCCGATGCGATCCTTGTTAGCTGGCATTCAAAGGCGGGTGACTCTGTCGAAAAGGATCAATCTTTGCTTGACCTAGAGACAGACAAGGTCGTCCTCGAAGTGCCGGTTCCGACATCAGGCACCCTTCTTGAAATTCGTCGTAGCCCGGGCGATGTGGTCACTAGTGGCGATCTTCTGGCCGTGATTGAGACCTCGGCTGAACAGAGGCAGATGCCCGCCCTGACCTTGAGTCCCGAGCCTGAATCCCAACCGGAGCCGAACGCCCCTGCGGCAGCACTTGAACCCCCGGTGAGCCCCGCGGTCCGTCGCCTTTTAACCGAACACCAATTATCACCGACCGATATCCCCGTCGAGGGAAGGATCAGCAAACAGGACGTCCTCAATTTCATCGAACGACGCGATCACCCAGACATGCCCAAAAGATCCATCGAGCAGACGCCCGTGAACCTCACTCGCCCCTTGATTCCTCTGGAGCGCCGAGTGCCGATGACCAGAATCCGGGCAAGGATTGCAGAACGCATGGTCGAAGCGCAAAAGACGACGGCGACGCTAACAACCTTCAATGAAGTGAATCTCGAGAAGGTATTCTCACTTCGTCAGCAGCATCGCGCTCGCTTTGAGAGCGTCCATGGCGTCAAACTTGGATTGATGTCCTTTTTTGTCAAGGCCTCTGTCGAAGCACTCAAACGGTTCCCGATCATCAACGCCTCACTGGATGGACAGGACATCGTTTATCACGATTCGTACGATATCGGGATTGCCGTCACCACGGAACGGGGACTCGTGGTCCCTGTCCTCAAGAATGCTGACCATTTGGGATTTGCTGAGATTGAAAAAGCGATCAACGATTATTCGTTGAGAGCTCGTGATGGCAAATTGCACTTCGAAGAACTGACCGGCGGCACTTTCACCATTACCAATGGCGGTATTTTTGGATCCATGCTGTCGACCCCCATTCTGAATCCGCCTCAAAGTGCGATTCTCGGGATGCATGCCATCAAGGACAGGCCTGTGGTCGAGGACGGACAAATCGTCATTCGCCCCATGATCTATCTTGCTCTCTCCTACGATCACAGGATCATCGACGGTCGTGACGCGGTGTCCTTCTTATTCACCATTAAGGAACTTTTAGAGGACCCCTCACGTTTGTTACTCAATCTTTAAAAGCGAAAGAATCAAGGGTCCCCGCCGGATTCTGGCCCCTTTGTTAGCCGAGCATCCTAGCCATCACAATGGCATCTTCTCGTCCATGACGCGCTGGATAGTAGCCTTTGCGGGTACCGATCTCATTGAACCCCATACTGCGGTAAAGCTTAATCGCCTTGGGATTTGAGGGGCGAACTTCAAGAAACATGCTATCGGCTTTAAAACGGGTGGCTTCCTGAATCAGGTGATTGAGGATCATACGGCCAATACCCCGTCCTTGATAATCTGGCGCTACACAGACATTGAGAACATGAGACTCACCGGCACCGATCGTTGAAATACCATAACCGACCACGTCACGGGCGCGCTCGGCAATCCAGCAGTGATAACCGATCTTGAAGCAGCTTCTAAAGGTCTCAAGCTCCCAATGAAATTCATAAGCAGACGTCTCTATGGCGAACAAGCGATCAATGTCGGCCCGCACCATCGGCCTCAGGTTTACTTCGGCGTTTTCCACAAGCGAAGGAAAATGTTTGTAATAAAAAGAAACCTCAGCGTCATACGTCATCCAGCGTCGCGCCTTGTCCAAAATATCAAAGAAGAAGTCCATTCGAGGCCCTCTTGACAGTGGCGCCGGCCAGAGTCTGCCGGGCTAGTTTCAAATCCTCCCAGGCTCTTCGCTTTTCCGTCTGGGCACGTAAAAGATAGGCTGGGTGGTAGGTCACCACTAATGGAATCCCATGGTAATCGTGTACAACCCCCCGTAGTTTTCCAATGGGCGTCGTGGTCTTGAGAAGATGCTGGGCGGCAATCCGACCTACAGCCACCAGTATCGATGGTGAGACCAGCTGTAACTGATCAAGCAAATAAGATTCACAAGCCTCCGCCTCAAAGGGTAAGGGATCTCGATTCCTGGGAGGCCGGCATTTAAGGACGTTTGCAATATAGACGGTTGAGCGTTCTAGCCCCAAAGCCTTAACCATTTCATCCAGAAGCTGTCCCGCTCGGCCGACAAAGGGCTCACCCTTGAGATCTTCCTGTTCCCCAGGAGCCTCGCCAATGAACATCCAGCGGGCCTCTTCATCACCGGTACCAAAGACGGTCTGGGTCCGAGTCTCATGGAGCGGACAGCGCTGACAGTCACGCACCTTTGCTTTAAGGCTCGTCCAATCGGTCAGGCCATCAGGGCAGTCGCCTGCCGGACTCATAGCTTCCTGTAATCTCGACACCGCCAAAGGACCATGGGGCGGCGAGAGATCCCTCAAAGTCCACGTATCGATCCCCATGATCTTGAGACGCGCGTTACGCTGGGATTCCATGCCCGTCACTCCTTGATCACCGAACTTCAGACCTTACCCGTCACCTGAGGGTGCATGCGGGTGGTGGGCAGCAAAAGCTTGTTGACCGCATTGAGGTACGCCTTGGCCGATGCAATCACGATGTCGGTATCAGCCCCCTGTCCATTCACGATACGCCCTCCTTTCTCAAGGCGTACCGTGACTTCGCCCTGCGCATCCGTCCCGGTTGTAATGCTGTTGACCGAATAGAGCAGCAGCTGAGCGTCGGTTTTAAGAACCGCCTCAATCGCCTTAAAACTTGCATCGACGGCTCCGCCTCCGGTCGCCGTGGCGGTCATTTCTTCCTGGTCCAGTCGAACCGTCACTCGCGCCATGGGTACTTCACCCGTCTCGCTACAGACTTTGAGCGCCACCAGTTTCGTCCCCTCTTCTTCCGAAGAGCCAGCGGCATCGGTAATCAGAGCCTGAAGGTCTTCATCGAAGATGTCATGTTTCTTGTCGGCGAGTTCTTTAAAACGGGCAAAGGCATCATTGAGCTCGGCTTCTGAAGTAAAGTCGATCCCAAGTTCGTGCATGCGGGTCTTGAAGGCGTTGCGGCCGGAGTGCTTCCCGAGAACCATCCGGTTGGCACTCCAGCCAACATCCTCCGCGCGCATAATTTCATACGTTTCCCGGTGCTTGAGGACACCATCTTGGTGGATGCCGGATTCATGAGCAAAGGCATTCGCTCCGACAATGGCTTTATTGGGCTGTACCGGGAATCCAGTGATGTTCGACACCAGTTTGGAACAGGCCACAATCTCCCGCGTATCGATCGTGGTATGACAAGGGAAGACATCCTGACGTGTCGTCACCGCCATCACCACCTCCTCGAGAGCGGCATTGCCTGCCCGCTCGCCGAGCCCATTGATGGTGCACTCGACCTGGCGTGCGCCATTGATCACGGCCGATAGCGAATTGGCCACGGCCAGCCCAAGGTCGTTATGACAATGAACAGAAAAAATGGCTTTATCGGCATTCGGGATTCTCTCGCGTAGCCGCCGGATGGTATGACCAAAGGGTTCAGGCAAACTGTAGCCGACGGTATCGGGAATATTGAGCGTGGTCGCGCCAGCTTCAATGACGGCTTCTAGGATCCGGCAAAGGAAATCCTCTTCAGAGCGACCCGCATCCTCGGGGGAGAACTCTACATTATCCGTATATTGGCGCGCTCTTTTGACGGCCTTAACCGCATGGGCTATGACCTCCTCAGGGGACATCCGAAGTTTCAGCTGCATGTGAATCGGGGACGTCGCAATGAAGGTATGGATGCGCGATTGAGCCGCCTCCTTGAGTGCCAATCCAGCCTGATCAATATCCCGATCCAGTGCTCTTGCAAGACCACACACGACGCTATCGCGAATGGTTCGTGCCACCGCCTGAACGCCCTCAAAATCTCCGGGGCTTGCCGCAGGGAAGCCCGCTTCAATCACATCGACCCGGAGTCGCTCTAGCGCCTTAGCGATTCGAACCTTCTCATCACGGGTCATTGATGCGCCGGGACTCTGTTCCCCATCTCGCAGGGTGGTATCAAAAATAATGAGTTTCTCGCTCATGCATCACTCTCTCAAATCAAATCGCAGCGAATTGCAAGTCCTTATGGCGGGAACCCTTGGAGCTCTATCGCACTGAATAGCAACTAAAATCGAACATCCCCAGTCACGCCGCCCTTAACAGACGTCCTTCACTATAGGCCGCCAGAACCACTGAGACAACGGAAGTTTTGGGGGGGATCAAACCCTCCTCAAGCGCGTCGTTCGGTCCGGATTCGGCGACGGCGCCCCAAGGTTAACACTAACCCCGATAGCGCATAAACGGTGAATAAGGTAAACAGAACCAAGGGCGGATTGGTGAAGAGAAATGCGAAGATGAGCATGACCAAAATGGCCCAGAGGAAGGAAACACGACCATGCAGATCAATATCCTTAAAGCTGTAGTAACGAAAATTACTCACCATCAAAAGACCGGTGGATACGGTCAAGCCGAGGGCGGCGTAACGAATGGATTCAAGCGGCCATTCGTATTTAACCGAAACCCAGACAAAGCCCGCGAGAACGGCGGCGGCGGCGGGACTGGGTAAGCCTTGAAAGTAACGTTTGTCCTGAACGGCCAGCTGAGTATTGAAACGGGCCAATCGGAGTGCGGCGCCGGCTGCATGCACAAACACAGCGACCCAGCCCGCCTTACCGAGACTCGCCAGGGCCCAGGCATAGATGACCAAGCCCGGCGCCACCCCGAAGGAAACCATATCTGCCATGCTGTCGTATTCAGCACCAAAGGCGCTTTGTGTATTGGTCAAACGAGCCACACGACCATCCAGCCCATCTAAGATCATCGCAATGAAGATTAACTCGGCAGCCATCTCAAAGCTGCCGTTCATGGCCGAGGTAATGGCGTAAAACCCGGAGAAAAGGGCCGCCGTAGTTAATAAATTAGGAAGCAGATAAATGCCGCGGCGCCGGTGTTTCTTGGGAGTATCCTGTTGCATCGGGTGTCCGAAGGTGTGAATCCTGGGGGGGTTAATCGCATCGAAACGAAGCACGATGACTTGATCAGGATGTCATGAACGACCCCGATAGCCAAGAGGCCCCATAAAACAAAGGGTGAGACTAGCTCACCCTTTGTTCGAGTTCAAGACCTGAAACTAGTTCTTGGCCTTATCGACAATCTTATTGGCCTTGATCCAAGGCATCATGTCGCGGAGACGGGCACCGACTTCTTCAATAGGATGCTCACGACCCAAACGACGCTTCGCCTTTAAGGTAGCCGCCCCAGCTTGATTTTCAAGGATGAATTCGCGGGCAAACTCACCGTTCTGGATTTCCTTCAAGATCTGGGCCATTTCGTACTTGGTTTCTTCGGTGATGACCCTCGGGCCCCGTGTCAAATCGCCGTATTCAGCCGTATTTGAAATAGAGTAGCGCATGTTGGCAATGCCGCCTTCATACATCAAGTCAACAATCAGCTTGAGTTCATGAAGACACTCAAAATAGGCCATTTCAGGCGCATAGCCCGCTTCAACCAGGGTCTCAAATCCAGCCTGAACCAGCGCTGTTGCGCCACCACAAAGAACCGCCTGTTCTCCAAATAGATCAGTTTCGGTTTCTTCACGGAAATTGGTTTCAATGATCCCTGCGCGACCACCGCCATTCGCGGATGCATAAGACAGGGCAATCTGCTTGGCATGACCAGAGACATCCTTGAACACCGCAATGAGACTAGGCACACCGCCGCCTTGAGTATAGGTAGAACGCACCAAATGACCTGGCCCTTTTGGAGCGATCATGATGACATCCAAATCGGCTCGCGGCAGGATCTGTTCGTAATGAACATTAAAACCATGAGCAAAGGCGAGGGCCGCACCCTTCTTGATGTTAGGCTCAATTTGCTCGCTATAAAGGCGTGCCTGATGTTCGTCAGGCGCCAAAATCATCACCACGTCAGCGGACTTGACCGCCTCTTCAATGGAAGCCACTTCAAGGCCCTGATTCTGTGCTTTGATAGCCGACTCTGAGCCAGGACGCAGCGCCACTACGACGGAAACGCCGGACTCCTTCAGGTTGTTGGCATGGGCGTGTCCCTGTGAGCCATAGCCGACAATCGCAACTTTCTTGCCGCGAATAATCGAAAGATCGGCATCTTTGTCGTAAAAAACCTGCATGGAATGTCCTCGGTTTGAAAATGCAAAAAAAGAAAAAAATTAGGCGTGTAGTCCACGTTCGCCGCGAGGGATTCCGGTGGTTCCGGAGCGAACGACCTCAATGATATGGTCGTCTGCGATGCCCCTCAGGAAAGCATCCAGTTTGGATTTTTCACCCGTCACTTCGATCACAAAGCTGGTCGGGGTCACATCCAGAATATTGCCGCGGAAGATATCGCACAGGCGGGTAATTTCCTCGCGCATCTCGCCCATCGCACGAACCTTGACCATCATCAGCTCACGCTCAATGTGGGGCGACTCCGAAAGATCCACCAGCTTCACCACATCAATCAGCTTATTAAGCTGCTTGGTGATCTGCTCGACAATTTCATCACTACCGGAGGTGACCAGCGTCATCCTCGACATCGAGGCGTCTTCGGTAGGAGCGACCGTCAGTGTTTCAATATTGTAACCGCGCGCTGAAAAGAGCCCGGCGACCCGCGATAGGGCGCCCGCTTCGTTTTCGATCAAAATCGAGATAATGTGCCGCTTCATGCGAGTTCCCTATCCGTGCTGACCCCCGGGGCCATGCGCATCTCATGATGCCCCTTGCCGGCTTCGATCATCGGATAAACGTTTTCAGCAGGATCCGTCAGGATATCTAAGAACACCGTCCGATCCTTCAACCGGAAAGCCTCTTCAAGCGCTGGCCGAACATCACCCGGTTGCTCCACCCGGATACCCACATGGCCATAAGCCTCAGCGAGACGAACGAAGTCAGGAAGCGTCTCGAGATAAGATTCGGAATAGCGGCTTTCATAGGAAAACTCCTGCCATTGCCGAACCATCCCCATGTAACCATTATTGAGATTGATCACCTTGATGCCGGTCCGGTACTGCAGCGCCGTCGCTAGTTCCTGGATACACATTTGAATGCTGGCCTCGCCAGTGATACAGGCCACATCGGCCTCGGGATGTCCCAGTTTGACACCAATCGCGGCGGGTAACCCAAACCCCATGGTGCCAAGACCTCCGGAATTGATCCAGCGCCTCGGCTCGTCAAATTTATAGAACTGTGCCGCCCACATCTGGTGTTGACCGACATCCGAGGTCACAAAGGCCTGGCCACCGGTGACCTCCCATAGTTCCTCAATGACCCGCTGAGGCTTAATCTTAGGGCTGTGTCGATCAAAACCGAGGCAATCAAAGGCGCGCCAACGTTCGATTGACGCCCACCAATCACTAATATCCTGGGAGGACGCCTTAAAGTCAGACGCCTTTAAGACGGTCATCATCTCTTCCAAGACGGTCTGAACGTCACCGACGATCGGGATATCAACCCGCACAGTCTTTGAAATCGATGCTGGATCGACGTCAATATGGATAATTTTTGCATCGGGACAAAACTGGGCGAGCTGACCGGTCACACGATCATCAAAACGAGCACCGATGGCCAGCAAGACATCACACTGATGCATACCCATATTGGCTTCATAGGTCCCGTGCATACCGAGCATGCCAAGGAACTGACGATCCGTCGCGGGATAGGACCCAAGGCCCATCAGGGTCTGAGTGATGGGGAATCCAAGGAACCGCGTGAGATCAATCAGGGCCTTGGAGGCATTCCCCAGGATCACCCCACCCCCGGTATAAATCATGGGCTGCCGCGCACCTTGAAGCAGGTCAACCGCCTTCTTGATCTGCCAGTGATGCCCTTTGACCTGAGGATGATAGGAACGAATCTCTACCGTCTTGGGGTATTCGTACGGAATCTTGACCTTGGGATCGGTAATATCTTTGGGAATATCGACCACCACCGGACCTGGGCGGCCGGTCGTTGCAATATAAAAAGCTTTCTTGATGGTTTCAGCGAGTTTCGAGAGATCGCTGACGAGAAAGTTGTGCTTGACGCAAGGCCTAGTGATCCCGATGGTGTCGCATTCTTGGAAGGCATCACTACCGATCACTGCACGCGGGACCTGCCCGGTCAGAACCACCAGGGGAATGGAGTCCATGAAGGCGGTTGCAATACCTGTCACGGCATTGGTCGCACCAGGCCCTGAAGTCACGAGGACCACGCCCGGCTTGCCGGTTGATCGGGCATAACCATCGGCAGCGTGGGTGGCACCCTGTTCATGACGAACAAGAATATGACGAACGTCATCCTGCTGGAACAACGCATCATAGATGTGCAGCACCGATCCGCCGGGATAACCGAAGATGTACTCGACGCCCTCGTCCTTCAAACACCGGACTACGATTTCAGCACCGCTGAGCTCCACGCCACTTCACCCTGTCGCTATGCCGCAGGATGATAATAAAGACCCTGAAGCTGTTGAAAAAAAGACTGATAAAGGTACTAGGACTTGCTCTCATCGTCAAGGCTGCGTGCGCTAATATCCGCGTTCAAAAGAGCCCCACGGGGGCGTTAGATCCATCCTGTCACTACAGAGCCCATGGAAGGGCCTCGCTCTTCACGAAGAGGAATGAATCTAAAGGCAGCCTGGGGGTTTTGGAAGACCTGCAATCAGGCAGGCGGTTCGAACCGGTGCCCCCGCTAATAACTGGTTGAGGTAGCGTGAGTTCCCTTTTTCAGGGCCCAATGCTTTTTCTACCGCCTTAATAAACAAGCGATTGGTCGGTAGATGATCAAATCGCTCATGATAGGCTCTGATAAAGCGGATGATTTCGAAGTGATCCTCCTGAAGCACAAGGGGAATCTTCGCCGCTAACGCCCTTGCAAGTTCTGGCGTCCAGGCTTCCCTGTCGATGAGGAAACCGTCTGCAGAAAGGATGGGATGAGGCGCGTCATACATCGCAGGGTCCCGCCGATCAAGACCATCGAACCACGAGAGGGTGCAATTCCGTTAGTCTCACGAACCCCACCATATCGATCGACTGAACACCTTCGACACCGGGGGATTCCCGCCGCTGACGATGCGCCTCCAGCACAAAAAAAGAAGGCAACAAACTGGCTTCGATTAAGGAAGGCACCCGGCCAAAGACACCGTCCTCCATCAGTAAAACGGCATCGCCCCTGCCCGCTCTTAACAAGCATGAGCTTAACCCCAAAGGACTCATCACTAAGTGCAGCGTCCCCATTATAAAGCCACCACCAAGTCGTGCTCCTCGATGAACAACGACCACTCAGAGCGCGCGATGATGGTCACTGGAATCGACAGAGCGTCGAGAGCCAGTTGATGGTCTTGAAGCGACTCTCGTTCCACCATGACCTGGTCAATGTCATAGAAGAAGAGCGTGTCCAGAAGCCCTTGAATCTTCGGCGGCCGGCCTTGTGATGCGAGGTCCAACAGTTTCACCGACCGGTCCAAGAATAGGAGGCTGACGCATTGATCAAACGCCTTGAAGGTCAATAACTGATCAAAGAACTCCTGGAGATCACCGCCTTCGAGGGGATACGCCCTCAGAATAAAAAGGCATCGCTTAGGCTTCACGAGGAACGCCAAAAACGAGGGTCCGATCGGCTTTCAAGCACGCATCAACCCATGAGCCGAGTCCCCCCGGCTTAAATCCTGCCCGAAACGTTTGGGCATCACCCAAGGCGCCTCGCCGCTCTGAGGCTGCGGTGCAGACCAACAGTTCGATCCCTCTTTCGGCCAGCGCAGACCAATCAGGCCCGGTCATCAGGGCATTCGAATCCGAAAAGGCATTCATGACCCCGTCATGATAGAAAAACACCAAAATCACCTCATGCCCACACGCCAATGCGGCTTTGATAAACTCATACCCACAAGTTACCGCCTCACTGTCAGGTCCTCGATCGTTGATCTGAATAGCGTAGCGCATGATCTCCATTGAAGTGAACTCGATTGAACCCCACTATACCTCTACCCGTCACTTTCGAGGTACTACCTGTCTTGTTGCGATCTACCCGCCCACTCATCGCCGCCATTGTGCTGGTCTTCACGGTCACCCCGCTTCCCGGAGCGGTGGCGACCGAGATGAACCACATCGAGCTGCCGGACATCGGCGACCCGACCGGTGTCATTATGACGGCACAGCAGGAAACGGAACTTGGAGAAGCCTTTTACCGGAACCTCCATGCTCAGATGCACATCGATGCGGACCCCGAAATCAAAAACTACATCCAATCTCTCGGGGACAAGCTAGCCGCCAACAGCGATAACCCTCAGCAGCGTTTCACCTTTTTCGTGGTCGATGAGAATGTAATCAACGCATTCGCAGGACCGGGTGGCTTCATTGGGGTTAATTCCGGGCTGATCCTTCTGACCGAGCAGGAAAGCGAACTAGCATCGGTCATCGCCCACGAAATCTCCCACGTCACCCAGCGCCATCTTTTTCAGACTTTCCAAGCGGCCACCCGCATGGCTATCCCCAACGCCATCGCCATGCTGGGTGCTGCCCTTATTGGTGCCAAGGCCGGCGGAAGTGGCGCCATGGCCGCCATGATGGCGGCTCAGGGCATGAGCGCTCAGTACCAGATCAATTTTACCCGTGACAATGAAGTCGAGGCTGACCGGGTGGGGATGCAGATTCTCTCTAAATCAGAGTTCGATCCTCGATCCATGCCGGAGTTTTTTGAGCGGATGCAACAGAGCACACGATTTGCCGGCAACCGTATTCCCGAATTCCTCCTCACTCACCCGGTCACCACCGCCCGTATCTCAGACACCCGAGACCGCTCAGAACATTTCGACTACAAGCAATATCCTGATTCAATGACCTATCAGGTCATCCGCGCCAAATTGAGAGTACTTGGCTCAGCGAGCCCCCGTTTGGCCCTCGAATACTTCACCACCATGCAGAATAGAGGAACGGCACAACAACAACATGTGATGAATTATGGGATGGCGCTGGCCCAGGGCAAGATCGGCCAAACCGAGAGGGCACGTTCCACCCTTCAGCAACTCGTGCAGCAATATCCTCATCAGTCTCAATTCATGAATGCCCTCGCCAATACGGAGATGGAAGCTAAGAATTTTGTCCGTGCCGCACAACTTTATGAGCTTGCACTCCAGCGCTTCCCAGACAATGAGGCTATGACGCTCAGTTATGCCCGGGCACTGCTTAATACCCAACAGGCCAGCAAAGCGCGGACACTCCTCCATCACTTCACCAAGCACCATGCGCCGGACCCGGACCTCTATGAATTGATGGCGGAAACTTACAGTAAATTGAATGACGAAGGAGAGTCTCATCGCTACTACGCTGAGGGTTATTACCTCCTGGGGCAGACAAGAGAAGCGTTACTGCAGCTGCAACTGGCGAAAAGAGCTTCCGGCAATAACTTTTACCTGAATGCGGTCCTTGACGAGCGGATGGAGCAATGGAAAAGCGAAGAAATGGCGCAGAAGGATAAAGACTAAAGACCAGAAACCCCTCGCTCACGCTCCCCTTCTTTTCTGAGCTCTCGTTTTAAGATCTTACCGGCCCCATTGCGAGGGAGTCGCTCCAGCACGACAAAACGTCTTGGCACCTGGTGCCGTCCCAAATGGTTTCGACAAAATTCCCGGAGCTCTTGATCACTTAGGCTGTGGCCCTCATGGCATGCGATATAGGCAACGGGGACTTCTCCATGACGCAAATCCGTCTCTCCAATAACGGCGGCCTCAAGGATCGCCGGATGGGTATAGAGAACATCCTCCAGCATCCTTGGGTAGACATTCATTCCGTTGACGATAATGAGGTCCTTCTTGCGGTCAACAATGCTGAAATACCCATCAGCATCGCGGGTGCCAAGATCACCGGTCAACAGCCAATCACCCCGCATGACAGCCGCGGTTGCTTCCGGTTGATTCCAGTACCCCTTCATCACATTCCGACCGCGAACAGCAATTTCACCGACCTCACCCTCCTTGAGCGGTCGCCCCTCATCATCGACAATACGCATTTCGACCCCGGGGACAGGCAATCCCACCGTACCCGGTTTTGAGACGCCATCGATGGGGTTGACGCAGGTGACGGGTGAACACTCGGTGGGTCCATCGCCCTCATAGACCCTGATCCCGAATTTCTGTTGAAAAGCCTCCAGCACCGAGACCGGCATGGCTGCCCCCCCGGCGATACCGAAACGGAGTGTCTGGAACAACCGGACCCGGTCGTCACGGAGCTTCAGAAGAATACTGTAAAGACTCGGCACCCCGAGGAATATGGTCGCCTGATGCCGATCGATCGTTCGTGCCATCCCTTCAGGATCAAAGCCCTGTATCGGTATCAGGGCACACCCATTCATCAGGGGAGTCCATAGCCCCACCGTCGCTGCGAACGCATGAAACATTGGCAATACGACCAACACCCGATCGATACCCTGGCGCCAGCGCATCGCGACATGAACACTGTCGGTATTTGCCACTAAATTGGCATGGGTCAGCATGGCTCCCTTTGGAAAACCGGTCGTGCCTGAGGTATAGAGGATCACGACCAGGTCTTCATCAGGGTCAATGGCGGGTTTGACCCAGTCCACCTGTGGGTTCAGCAACGACTTGAGATTTTCAAGTGGGCTCTGGGATTCCTCAATCTCAACCACCACACTCAGCGCCTTAAGGTCTCGAAGAATGTCCTTTACTCTCGGCAGGAGTGAGGTTTGGACCAACAAAGCCCTGACCCCAGCGTCTTTTAGAATATAGGCAATCTCCCGAGGGTTGATGAGGAGATTGACCGGAACCAAAATGGCACCCGCACGGACCACCGCGACGTAAAGCAGCGCAAACTCCATCCCATTAGCCGCATAAAGGGCGACCCGGTCACCCTTTTGAATGCCCAGGCGCTGCAGCGCCGCCGCCATGATCGTGGCGGTTTCTTGGAACTTCTGATGACTGATGGTCGCCGAATCGGTGATCACCGCCGGACGGTCCCCCATCACCCTGGTGACAGCGTCCATCCGTGCAATCAGGTCACTCATGTTCGCCCTTGCCCTCGCCGAAGCTCAGGCCCCGGCTCAATTGATGATGTTGTGGCCGCGACCGCGCATACAATTGATGTAGGCTCGTTTATATTGATCATCAGCATTGACACCCGTATAAGCGCCCCCGCCAATTCCCCCAGTGGCCGCACCAATGGCGGCACCACTCCCTGGGTTCCCGACAACAGCGCCAACAGCCGCGCCGGTCGCAGCGCCCAGAAGCCCACCGACGGCAACACCCTTGGCGGATTCAGTACCGACAGATCCCGCCTGAGAGGCGAGTGATCGACATTCCTCGGTATCTTTTGGAAGGTTTGCGGCATTTTTATCGTTCTGGGTATCGGCAACGGGCTGCCAGTTCGAATAAGACGCGCAACCATGAAGCCCCAACAATAATGCACTCATAAGAATCAACGGACGCATGTGAAATCCTCCACGTGAGGTTAAATTCATCGATAAAAAGTAGGCTCAACGGGCATTTTAGCCAATCAAGGCTTCCCCTTGCGCCAATCTGGGCAAAGAGCGATGGAGACCCATAGCCTGAACCATTGCCATCTTTTTGGCCGGCCCGATCCTCTCAGCAAGTCCTAGTCCTAAGTTACGCAACAATCGCAAAGGGACGCTTCGACTACCAAAGGCACGATAGAAACCATCCATAATCGTCATCATCATCAAGTTATTGCGACGCCGCATGTTTTCATAACGATGGAGTGCAGCTTCTGATCCAAAGTCTTGGCCCTGATGATCAGCATCCAGCAACACTTCAGCCAATGCTGCCGCATCGAGGAGCCCGATATTGACCCCTTGCCCCGCTAGAGGGTGGATCATGTGGGCTGCATCTCCAATCAACGCCACCCCCTCTTTGACGTAGCGGAGCGCGTGCTGGCGACGAAGGGGGAAACTGCCACGCGCGGTGATGGACTTAATCTCTCCAAGACACGCCGGGAAGGCCTCGATTAAGGCCTCTAAGAGCTGAGGGTTAGATAAACTTTTAAGCCGCCGCACTTCCTCTGGCGTGTTGTACCAAACCAGAGAGGCATGAGCGCCTGGCAAGGGCAATAGCGCCTGTGGCCCATTGGGTGTGAATCGCTGCCAGGTAATGTCCTGCTGACCACAGCCCGTTTCAACGGTCAACACCAGAGCCTGCTGTTCATAATCCCAGCCGCTCACACCCATTCCTGCCGCTTGCCGAACCTTCGAAAAACCACCATCGGCAGCGACTAAAAGACGCGCCTTGAGACTACGACCATCTTCCAGTTCCACCGAGGAACCTTTGGGGTCGTAGAACATCGAGCGCGTTTTAACGCCTTTGATCACCTCGACATTGTCGAAGTCCTTTAGTCGCTCAAGGACCGCGAGCTGAATGATTCGATTCTCAACAATGTGCCCAAGGACGGGCTGATTAATCTCGTCGCTTAAAAATTCCACATCGCCAAGATCCTCCCAAACCCGCATCCGTCGGTAGGGACAAAGCCTGCGGCGGGTGATCCCCCCCCACGCCCCGATGGTTTTTAGAATATTGGCCGAGGCGACGCTTAAGGCAGAGACTCGAAGGTCGAAGGGCTGGTCAACCACAAAAGGCTCAGGAGGAGCATCTTCTAAGAGGACGACTCGAAGTCCCGACTGGCCTAACGCGCAACCCAGCGTTGCACCCACCATACCGCCACCGACGATCAAGACGTCACATTCACTTCCCATCAGCATCTCCCTGGATAGAGAGGCACATTATCCACCATTGGGGGGAGCTCCGCACCGACTGATGAGCCTCCAGGAGCTGTTCGGTGATGGGCGGCTTCGTTGAGGTTTAATCGGAAGTAGGGTCCTCCACCATATTCGTAGCAATCAGACCGGCGAAAGCGCCGAGGAAGGCATTGATGACCAACCAAAATGGCAAGGTCTCAAGCCCATAGAATTTACCGCCCGTAACAATGGCCCAGATCATTGCAAGGAGTGCGGTCAGCACCGTGCTGACCCCACCCACCACACCACCATGAATAAAACCATGATGTCCGGCTTTTTTGGCCGCAATGAATCCTGGGATTAAGCAGGTCCCCAAACCGAGGGCTTGATTGATGGTATAGAGGATCCCCGCATTGTCACCGGTCGCTGCCGACTCACCCAGCAGCTGTGGTAACAAGACAATGTGAACAACGTAAAGGATCATAAACAATCCGATACCCCAAGAAAGGGCTTTTCCATTGAGCTCCATCACATACCTCTAATAGTTGATTTTGTTATTCGGGGAAGGTTTGCTCTTAGACGGTCATCCTCGGAAAAATTCAACACGATGAAACAAACCGCCCTTAGGCGACAAATCAAGTCAACAAAAGGTATATTGAGGGAATACGGCAAGAGGCCCCCACGAGGCCCTCTTGCCGCCGCCTGACATGTCAAGGATTTGTGCGAAGGTTCATGAAAAAGCTCGTTAAACGTCTGGCCATTCGCTGCGCCAGCCAACCCTTTGCCGTCATCGGCATTGCCCTACTTCTCTCCTTGCTGGCGATTCAAGCCGCAATTCAGCTTCCGGTCTATACCTCAAGGCAAGCTCTTCTCCCTCAAAATACAGAGGTTGCCGCCCGATTGAATCGGTTTCTTGAGACTTTTGGCGCCGCGTCGGATTTGGTCGTGGCCCTTGAAAACGCCCCGAGAGAAACCATGGAGGCATTTGCCACCGAGTTGGCCACCCATCTCAGGACACAACCTGAAATCGCTCAGGCTGCAGAGCGTCTTGATACCGATTTTTTCCTGCACCAGGCCTATCTGATGATGCCGGTATCGCAGCTGAATAGTCTCGAAAGTCTCCTTCTTGAACAGGCGAAAGCGCCATTAAAACCCCTCTCAACTCTGCTGCTTGAGGGTGCCGAAACGCTCAAAAACCCGCCAAGCACCAAAGACGTTGATCTCAAGGATGCTGAAAAGAGTCTTGACGCGCTCAATGCGACCCTCTCTGAATGGCAGCGCTGGCTGGAGCAACCTGAATCCCCTAAAGAGCTCTCTCTGTCAGGAATTCTAAAAGCCTTTGGCGCCGAACAGCTCGGCAATGGGTATTTTTCTTCCAGAAAGGGTGACTTGTTGTTTTTGTTTGTCCATGCGAGAGATCCCAGCGAAAATCGTGAGAGCCTAGCCCCATTCAATCAACGTATTCGTGAGGTCGCCGAGGAGCTTCAGGAGACCTTTCGCGCCAAGGGGCAGCAACCTCCCGAAGTAGTCCTGACTGGCCTTCCCGCCATCGAATACGAGGAATACCTCGATATCGAAAAAGACATTCGTCTGGTGATCTGGTCGGCGGGGCTTCTGATCGCGACACTGATCTTGATGGTGGTTCGAAGCATCCGTTGGGCCCTTGCCATTTTTATACCCATGGGTCTTGGGGCTCTTTGGAGCTTGGGTTTTGCCTATTTGGCTGTTGGACATCTAACCATCATCACCTCAAGCTTCCTCGCGATCCTCTTTGGTCTTGGGGCGGACTACGGCATTTTTACCACCTCCCAGATCCAAGAATCACGACGATCCGGCACGCCCCTGATCGAAGCCATTGGCGAAGGGATTGCCGAAGCCTTCCCGGCCGTAATGACGGCAGGGATCGCTTCGCTACTGATTTTCAGCGCTCTCGCTACTGTCGAATTTCCAGGGTTTGCCGAACTCGGATTGATTGCTGCGGGTGGGGTCCTTCTGATTTTGATCAGTACCTGTTTCGTTCAACCGGCGGTCTACGCGCTATTTCCACCGAAGATAAAGGTCAAAGGCGAGCGCTTCCATCGAAAGCCTCTTAAGGGCGCTTTTTGGCCTCCGATCGCTTGGATCTTAGTCATTTTATCGATTCTGGGCGCCCTCCTTGGACTCCGTGCCGGGGTCTCTATTCCCTTCGACTATGATGTCCTGTCTTTACTTCCCAAAGATTCAAGGGCCGCCCAATATCAAAGACGCATGGTGACTGAAACGGATTATCAGTCGGAAGTTGTCATCTTTACTGCGAAGACGATCGATGAGATTCGTCACATTACGGATGAAGCCTCAAAGCTCCAAAGTCTCGCGAAAGTGCAATCGATCACTGCACTCTTCCCAGAAGATGCGATCGTGCGTCTCGAGACGGCAAAGCGAATCGGCTTGATCGCCGATCAAAAGAACATGCGCCTTCAGTTGGACACCTACGAGAAGAATCCCCTCACGGAAACCGACCTTAAAACGCTTTCAGGGCTTCTCAAGACGTCCTTGGATCAACTGGATCCAATGGAAGAGCAGGCCTTTTCAGCGGGTCAGAAATCGCTGGTTGAGAAACTGGAATCCGCGAGGACCCACATAGAAGCTCTTTTAGACGACATCACTCAGCGCCCTGAACTGAGTCTTGAAAGGACCCATCTTCTCTTTAAATCTGTTCTTATCAAGCTTCACGAGGGGCTGAACCTCATGGCTGGCTGGCGCGAAGCGACCCCAATTTCTCCGAAAGACCTTCCGGCCACCCTTCGTGACCGTTTTGTGGCGCCTGATGGGACGCTGGCCGCTTATGGCTTCCCAGCTAAAAGTGTCTATGACCCTCAGAATCTTGATCAGTTGATGGATGAGGTTTATCGAGTCGACCCCACCGCGACGGGCTTTCCAAGTACCCATCAAGTTTTCTCAAAAGCAGTCGTGGACAGTTTCACTCGCGGCACCCTGATGGCCACCATCGTTTGTCTTCTTTGGCTGACGGTCGTTCTCCGTCGTCCCAAAGCCATCATTCTAGCGGCCCTGCCACTGGTTATCGGCGGGGGCTGGATGCTGGGACTGATGGCGATCGGTGGGCTTCGGTACAATTACGCCAATATCATTGCCCTCCCCTTGGTGATTGCACTGGCTGTCGACTATGGCGTCTGGTTCAGTCACCGCTGGCATACCCTGCAGCCTTTAAGCCCCCTAGCCATCACACTCAATGCTGGCAAGGTCATCGCCTTGGCTGCGGGCACTGAAATGGCCGGCCTTGGTGCGATCACCTTGGCGAGTTACCGTGGGGTTTCAGGGCTCGGTATGGACATCACAATTGGCCTTGTTTCTTGCCTCATTGCCACCCTCCTGGTGGCACCCGCCATCGGCCAACTGCTCAACCGCCCTTCTAAGGATATTTGAATGATGAAGACAAATTGCCTGCTCCAATTGAATGGACTGGTCCTGGGAGCTCTCCTCTCGCTCCATGCTGTTGCAGATCCTGAACCGATTGTGGTTTGTTACCCCGGGGGGCCCGTCAACGAAGCCGATGCGAACACCGCAATGGAAGCCATGTTAAGGGTCATTGAGCGGGTAGGTGAATGGCCTGCGCATCGCTTTAATAGCTTCTTCACGGCTGATCCTGCGCAGTGCAAATCGCTGATGACCCAGAAAAAACCAGCCTTCGCGATCACCAGCTTGGGGCTTTTTCTAGAACAGCATGATTCCCTTCCACTTGAGCCCATTGTCCAGCCTCGCATGAAAGGCTCGACCAGCGAACGCTATCATTTAATGATTCAGAAGGGACGTTACCCATCGCTTGAGAGTCTCAAGGGAAAATCGGTTGGGGGAACCGTCTTTGAAGAACCCGACTTTCTTCAAAGGATCGTCTTCAAAGGGACCCTAGCGCCACCCACCTTCTTTCATCTTGAAAAAAGTCGACAGGCGATTAAAGCTCTAAGAAGCCTTGATAAGGGGGAGCTCGATGCGGTGCTCCTCAATGGCCAACAGTTCGACGCCCTCCCCTCGCTCCCCCTAAAGTCATCACTTGAAGCAATCTACACTTCTGACGCGATTCCCTTGATGGGACTGATCGCTGATCGCAACCTGAGTTCTTTGGAGGAGAGAACCGATTTCGCCAGGGCGCTGGAAGGGATGTGTCTTGATGTCGATGGCAAAAAGCTGTGTGAGCTATTTGGGATCGAAGCCTTTGTGCCTATTGATAAAGCCGCCATCGATTCAGCCATGGCGCTATGGAAAAAGGGACACTAAAACATGATCAGATCCCTTCTATCGTCGCTTGTACTGATCCTTTTGACCGCTCCAGGCTGCTCATCACTGAATTCATCCCTTGGCAGTGTCGCCGACAGCCGTCAATGTCCTAAAGACAATGCGGCCCGGGTTGTTCAACGTGCTTCCGTTCTAGGGCCCCAATCCACAAACGAGGAGCTTGCCTGTGCGCTGAGGGTCCTCATCGCATCCAGCGACCCCAAGGTCATCAAATCATCTCTGTCGAGTCGCCTGTCGCTTCATTTAAGTGAAAGGGAAGTCCCTGGAAGCGAGCGCGACCGCCACATTCAACAGGGCATTCAGCAAGGTGAAAATGCCCTGAAGCTGGGTGGCGATCAGGATGCCGCAGTCCATTACTATTTGGGCGCTTTGATGGGACTTTGGTTGAATGATCATCCCCTGGATGCCGGGACAATGCTGACGCGCGTCGAAAAGGAGCTCAACACGGCCAGCAAGCTCTCAGAGTCAGTGGATGATGGAGGCCCCCTGCGTCTTCTTGGCATGATTTATCTCAAAGCCCCCCCATGGCCGGCCGGCATGGGCGATGGAGACAAAGCCCTCGAGCTTCTCCAAAAGGCTGCCACCGAATACCCGAAACACCCCCTCAATCATGCCTTTTACGCCAAGGCACTGATCGAAGTGGATGACCGTAAGGAGGACGCCTATCGCCAGCGCGATGAAGGCCTCAAAGCGCTTAAAAATGACCATTGGGGCCAAAATCGCATTATCTGGCAAGCTGAATTCGATAGCCTTCAAAAAGAATTGGCGCGGTGATAAGCCCTTACATCTTAGCCTTGACCCATTGATCGAATCACCCTCGCAAGCAGATACACATCCATTGACTTCATGACCCCCCCCAACTCAACTCTTCGTAAAGCGACCGAGAAGGCCGTTCGTTATCTCCTGACCCAACAAAAAAAGACCGGTGATTTTGAAGGGGAAATGGTCTGGTGCACGATGATTCTTGCCCAATCAGTCATCGTACGAACCATCGTTCGGAAACCCTATAGTGAAGAGGACCGAGACAAGATTTATCGACACTTTAAGGTCTCTCAAGCGAGTGATGGTTCCTTTGGGATGCACCCTGAATCTCCCGGCTACGTTTTTTTTACGACACTCGCCTATGTCGCTTTAAGACTCTTAGGCTTTGAACCTAAAGACCCTCTATTGGCCCGCGCCAACCAATGGCTCAAGGCGCAGTCGGTGGGAGTCAAGGGAATTCCAACCTGGGGTAAATTCTGGCTTGCCATCGTGGGTCTCTACGATTACCAGGGCCTTAACGCGATCCCGCCCGAACTTTTCCTGCTCCCGGAATGGCTCCCCTTTCATCCCAAAAAGTTCTACAGCCATACCCGGCTTATTTATCTTGGGATTGCGGCCATTGCCGGCAAACGCTATGTCGCGCCGTTGCCACAGGATCTCGTGGCGGCGATCCGCCTCGAACTCTACGACGAGCCATACACCTCGATTGATTTTTCAAAGCACCGCCACACTCTGGCGCCTCAGGATGTTTATGTCCCGATCACCCCCATCCTTCGTGCCATATACGATCTTCTGGCCATTTTTGAGCGGGTGCATCCCAAAGGCTTCCGAAAAAAAGCGATCGAACATTGTCTTGAGCGAATTGTCTTCGAGCAAACCTCAACGCGTTACCAAGGGATTTCCCCCGTCAACGGGCTATTAAATACCTTAGCCCTTTATATTGAAGATCCCCATCACCCACACCTTGAAGCCAGCCTAGAGGGCGTCGAGGCCTGGCGATGGGAGGATCAAGCTGAGGGCATTCGCTATGTTGGGGCACGATCGAATACTTGGGATACCGCATTTGCGCTTCAGGCTCTCGTCGAAATCAAGGAACCCGATGCAGCGTTGAAATCATCGATCGATCAAGCCCTTTCCTTTCTTGCTGGCGCTCAAATGGTCGAGGAAATTCCTCATCATGCCCTTTATTGGCGTGACCCCTCTATCGGGGGTTGGTGCTTCTCGGATGGCCAGCACCGCTGGCCCGTCAGCGACTGCACGGCTGAGGCTATGAGCGGTCTCTTGGCAATTCAAGAGCATCCCGCTTACGCCGACCTAAAAAAACTGCCGCTAGCGCATCTTAAAAACGCCACCCAGTTCATTCTCTCAAGACAAAATAAGGATGGTGGATTTGGGACCTATGAGCGCCGACGAGCAGGAAAGCTGCTTGAACTCATCAATCCCTCCGAGATGTTTGGGCAGTGTATGACAGAGCTCTCCTACATCGAGTGCACCGCCTCCTCGCTAGCCGCATTGTCTCATTACCTGAAACACTACCCCGATTTCGAGGATCGCTCGATCAAAAAAGCCACGACCAAAGCCTTGAACCTCCTTCGAAGCGTCCAAGCGGAGGATGGGGCCTGGACGGGCTTCTGGGGGATCAATTACACCTACGCTATTTTTCACGTGGTAAAAGCGATGCGGCTGGCAGGAGTAGCCGTGGATGACCCTGCGCTGGTCAAGGCCGCCCATTGGCTCAAAGTCCATCAGCGCGAAGATGGCGGCTGGAGCGAGCACTACACCAGCTGTCTTGAAGGCCATTACATCGAACATCCCATCACTCAAGTGGTCATGACCAGCTGGGCCATCCTTGGGCTCCTCGAAATCGTCTCAGCTAAGGACCCTGCGGTAGAACGCGGTATTCTGTGGCTTTTAAGTCAACAACAAGAGGATGGCGGCTGGCCCCATCAAGCCGTCAACGGTGTTTTTTTTGGAGCGGCCATGCTCGATTACCGTCTGTATCATACGTATTTCCCAGTTTGGGCCTTAGCAAGGTATAATGGTGACGTCTGGGGGGAATAGGTGTTGTCATCATGCAACTATTGTTGCATGATATCCAGAACCGTTTAGAAATTGGGCGGCCTCTAGCCATCCATCCGCAGTCAACAGCGGCTCTCAGGCAGCAACGCAAACCGTCCGATCCCCAAAATTGAATCAATGATGGGTCATTACGAATTGATGATGGAAACACACGCGAAGAGTCAACTGGATGTCGATGTCCTGATTGCAGGAGGCGGAGTGGCCGGAGCGGCTGCCGCCGCAGCACTTTCCCCCCTTGGGCTGAAGATCCTCATCGTCGAACCTAAATCTTCCCACGGACGCCGCCTTGCCGGCGAACTCATTCACCCACCCGGTATTGATGCTCTTAAGCATCTCGGACTTCTCGATGAAGACTCGGGTATCGGATCTGAGATTAGTGGCTTCACCATTTTCCCCTTTGATGCCGATAACGAACACGAAGACTTCGTGACCCTCCCCTATAGTGAGGTCGAAGGCTTGAATCATGGCGGGATGGCGATTGAACACCAAGTCCTCAAAGATCATCTTCTGGAACGCGTCAAGGATTTCCAAGGGGTTGACGTCTGGATGGGAAGCCGTGTCTCCCAGATCCTGCCGTCAGACGAAAAAAATACCTATCAGGCGATCGTGACGACCGACTCCGGAGAGATTTTGATCAATGCGCGACTGATCATTGGTGCCGACGGCCCGATGTCCCAAGTCAGAAAGCTCACGGGCATCTCCCATGAGACGCATCGATACTCCGGCATGTTGGGTGTCGAAGTAGACGATACCCATCTGCCCACCCCAGGTTTTGGCAATATTTTTCTGAATCCCTTAGGTATTTCCTATGCCTATAGCGTGACCAAGGGTCGTGCACGGGTGATGTTTGAAATTCTCCGCGGCGATGATTCAAAGGAGTCCATTCGTGAGCATCTGAAGTTCTTCCCCAGTGCGTTCCGGGATGACATTGAAAAAGCGATGGCTCAAGAAAAGCCTTTGGCTGCTGCCAACTATCGTATCGTTCCCAAAAGCGCCGTTCACGGCAATGTCGCCCTTCTGGGGGATGCCCGCGGGTGCTGTCACCCCCTCACGGCCTCAGGCATTACGACAGCCGTTAAGGATGCGATTAATCTTCGTGACGCCCTCGTCGATACCCAATTCGATGTGCAACAGGCCCTCCGTCGGTACGCCATCTCCGCTGGTCGCGTTCAGCTAACACGGCGGACGCTTTCAGAGGAACTTCGTGAAGCGTTCCTCTCCCATACCAACGAAGCCAAACTCCTTAACCAGTGTATTTTTTCCTACTGGCGCAACAACCCTAAAGGAAGAGCGCACTCCCTCGCACTCTTATCAACGCTCGACAGCAGCATCATCTCCATGGGCATCCAGTTCCTGATGGTCGTTCTGCAGGCGTTTCGTTTGTTGCCGGCTCAGTTCCGTGATGGCAATCTTGGGCATTGGTGTTTGTCCTTGGTCAAGCTAGCCTATAAAAGCTTGACCATCCCCCAGACCGCTTTCCAGCATTGGCTCAGAGAACGTCACGCTTTAGCTGACTGAGCCCCATTCTTAACCCCTCACGGATTTTGACCCCCTCAAAGTCCGTGAGGGGGTTTTATTCCGCCCTAGACAGATCCCCTCTTGACGATCTTAATGGCTTGGGTAGGACAATATTTCGCGGCTAAACGCGCTTTCTCGACCTCACCCTCGCTGACGATAGCCTTAAGCACGGTCAGTTTGCCACTTTCATCGACATGAAAGAGATCAGACGCCTCTCCTTGGCAGGTCGCATGCCCCTTACAGAGATCCATATCGACTTCAATCAGGAAGTCTTCAGCTGACTGAGCCTCCTCCAAAGCACCCACAGGCTGATTTTCTTGCATGGGCACCGGCCTTAGAGCCTTCCTTCGATAGCGTATCCTGCATGGGGAGCTGGGCTCAACCACCATCTTCGTATAATCATCCTGATAGCTTTCTGGAGCACCAACAAGCTCGAACTCATAGCGGCGCAGCAGGATGCAAAAAATGGCCTTAATCTGAAAAAGGGCGAAGGCGTTGCCGGAACATTTATGTCGACCACCGCCAAAGGCCTGCCAAGCATAGAGGTTCTTATCCTCCTGTCGCTCCGGTGAATAGCGATCAGGCTCAAATGCCTCGGGACGAGGAAAAAGAGAGGCAATCCGGTGCGTAATAGCTGGGGCCGCACAAACAAACTTGCCGGCCTTAATGACCGTATCCCCAATGGTGAAATCCTCGAGGACCTTTCGCATTAAAATAATCAAGGGTGGATGCAGTCTCAGCACTTCCTTGAGGACACTCTCGAGTTTTGGGATCTGACGTAAAGATTCGAAGGTTACAGGCTCCGTCTCACCAAAAAGTCCATCGATCTCCTCAATGACCTCTTTCATCCAGTCAGGATGACGCAGAAGCTCAATCAGAACCCACGCGGTTGTCCCTGAACTGGTATGGTGGCCTGCGAAAATAGTCGCAATCAACATCCCCGTGATTTCATGAGGTGTCAGCTTAGCGCCATCTTCATAGGTCGCATCAATGAGTGTCTGAAAGACGTTGGGGCTATCCGAGCGATCCTTGGCGCGCCGCTCCATAATCTCGGTGACCAAGGCTTGAAGCCTTACTCTTGCCTGATCACGGCGGCGAAACACCGGAAGCGGGAGATTCGGAAAAACATAGGCGATGGGTTTGATACCTTGCTCTAGATCGTGATAAATCTCGGCAAATTCCTTATTCAGTTCATGCCGAAATTCTGGCCCTAAAAGACAATGACTCGAGGTGTAGATCGTTAATTCCTTAGTAAATTCCAGAAGATCCATCTCACCTGATTCACCCCACTGACTAATCAGACCCTCCACTTCTTCAACGATGATTTCAGAATAGGTCCTCATCGGCTTATCGCGAAGAGCCGGCATCAGCATCTGAAGCTGCTGATTCTTCTTCTTAATAGGCGCATCGAAAACAACGCCATGCCCAAAGATCGGCGTCATAATTTTGTAAGCCGCGCCCTGATCCAAGGTTTCATCAGCGGCACGATAGAAAGCTTCTGAGGCTTTTTCGCCCGTGAGCAGCACCATATCCTGATGGAACATCTTGAATTCAGCGATATCGCCCAGCTGGTCACGTAACGCCATCATGAAGAGGTGTGGGTTCTTGCCAAAATCAAGGATATGACCGAGGAGCGGCCAGGCCCCCTTAAGAACGGGAGGGAAACGCTTGGGCTCTGTTTGCTGTGATGACTGTTGATCCATGAGTATTAATAAAGACCAAAAGGTTGGGGAGTCTAAATCACCCCCATCATAACCGATACCTGCCAATCCTCAGGAGACAGGTCCCATTGATCGCTTGAATAAACGAATAGAAAACAACACTTTCTTAATGAGATTAGGTATCATCTGTGAAATATTATCAATCAACTTCTACATCCATTCCCATTGAGACGTTCAGAACTAAGCCTTGTTTTGCTCATAGGCTGCCTCATCAGCCTACTCTTCCCCGGGATCAACAGCGCCAGCACCCGAACCTATTACATTGCCGCTGAAGAGATCTTGTGGGACTACGCACCCTCCTACCCGACAGATCCCATGCATGGTATGCCGTTCACGGAAACTCAGGACATTTTTTTGCGTTCTGATCCACAAAATCGAATCGGACATCGCTACTACAAGGCCCATTACGTCGAATACACCGATGCGAGCTTCACCCATCTGAAGGAGCGTTCGCCTGAATGGGAACACCTTGGCATCTTAGGTCCCGTGATACGCGCTAATGTGGGCGATGAGATTAGGGTCATCCTCAAGAACTCCCTCAAGGACCATCCGGTCTCCATGCACCCCCACGGCGTCTTTTATTCCAAACGTCACGAGGGAACGCATTACGCTGATGGGACAGGCCCTGAAGAAAAACATGATGACATGATCGAACCCGGTGAACAGTACACCTACGAATGGTCTGTTCCCGAACGTTCAGGTCCCGGCCCACAAGATCCAAGCTCCATTGTCTGGCTCTATCACTCCCATGTCGATGAAGTGGCCGACACCAATGCGGGCCTAATCGGGGCCATCATCATTTCAAGGAAAGGCTTCCTTCAAAAGAACGGGAAATTAAAAGACATTGATCGAGAATTTGTCATCCTGTTTAGTGTAATGGATGAAAATAAAAGCTGGCTCCTTGAAAAAAATATGGGTCAGATGGCCTCACCTAATATTAAACCCGACGATCCAGAGTTTATAGAAAGCAATTTGATGCATAGCATGAATGGCTTCATCTACAGCAATATCAAAGGTCTCGTCATGAACAAGGGTGAAAAAGTACGCTGGTACCAGATTGCACTGGGCACAGAAGTCGATGTCCATACGCCACATTGGCATGGCAACACCTTGACTGAAACCGGCAAACGCGTCGATGTGCTGAATCTCCTCCCAGGAACACACATCACCGTCGACATGACCCCCGACAATCCGGGAACTTGGATGTATCACTGCCATGTTAATGACCATATCGAAGCCGGCATGATGGGAAGCTATCTGGTGAAGGACACCCCCACTCAAAATAAGGCTGCTAAAGAGGCCTTGAAATCCGAGCATTAAGACCCAATCTTTGTATTGATTCGGGATTGGAGCTATACTTGCGAGTCCCATCGGGGGTGACTTGGCTTCGACGTGGATCGCGAAACCCAAGGTGCATGCCGAGGTGCAGTTAACCTCGTAAAACCAACTGCAACTAAGTTAGTTGCCAACGACGACAACTACGCTCTAGCCGCTTAATCGGCTGGTCTCTGAACAGGGCCTGCTTATGGACGCTGACTCGGGGATAACACAAGCATAAGCTCGCATCCTCCACGCTCGGATGTTGAACCCGACGCCCAATGGTTCGATAAAGCCAAATCTGCTCGCGAAGTTTTCGCACCAGATATCTACTGCGCTTTGATTGCTAAAAAGACCAAGGCTTTCTGTTAGCCTAAACGGCCGCTCAACCCTCACTTGAGGCACAGTAATTGTTCCCCGGAACCAGATAGGTCAGTTTTTGGGAGGGTGACGTCTAGATCTGTTGTATGGATATCCATAACGGCCATGATGTTCTATGCTTATCAAACAATTATTGAGGGTAGAAGGCCACTCATGAAGCCATCCGTAATTCTGGAAATGAAGAGGAATAGCGTGCGTGAGATGGTCGCACGGTATCGCACTGCAAACCCCCGCATTTTCGGCTCCGTGCTCCACGGCACCGATCACGACGGTAGCGATCTGGATATTCTGGTTGATGCCTTACCGGGAGCAACCTTGTTGGACCTTGGCGATTTGCAAGAGGAACTCAGTGTACTGCTTGGAGTAGATGTAGATCTTCTGACACCCGGGGACCTACCCCCAAAAATCAGGTCGCAGATACTTTCTGAAGCCCAGCCGGTATGAACGAAAATCGACTCTCCGACTATCTCGACCACATCCAACAGGCTGCGACCGACGCAAGGACCTTTGTGGAGGGGCTTACGAAAGATGAATTCCTCATCAACAAATGTGTTCAGCAAGCCGTCATCATGAGTCTGATCATCATCGGAGAGGCAACGACCAAGGTAATGGATCGATATCCAGAATTTGGCCCTTCCAACGCGGAGGTTCCTTGGCGCAGCATGCGAAACATGAGGAATCGGATGGCTCACGGCTATTTCGAAATCGATCTCGACGTCGTCTGGGAAACAGTTGATATTTGGATTCCAGACTTGCTCAAAAAACTTTCTCTAGTACGCCAACGGTCTTTGGTTTAGATCTCTTAAGTCATCTTTCACGAGGTATCGCGCTAAATGATGTTGGCGTCAGAGAACCTGCACGGCGCTTGGGAAGAGACCGTTCTAGGATCCATCAGAACGCAGCGATACTTATAACTTGAAAAATCCGATACCGGCTCTCTCAGTTACCCTAGTAAGGACATTTTAGCCTTAGCAAACAATGAACGCTATAGAACGTTACAGAACGTCCTCACCAAGCGAACATTTTTGGGGGCAACATTTTTGATGGCGTTTTTAAGGCATTGATTTTTAAGGCAGCTGAACGTCAGTTCGGTGGACGCCACCTCCATATCCCATCCCATTGATTTGTAAGGGCTTTTTATAAATCATTCGTTCAAGGACGCCCTATGAAGACCTTCATGGGGTTTCTCTTCTCCATCTATATCGATTTGTTGATTTGCGGCGAACTTTGCCCCGGGGGAGGTGCAGACAAAACCCGTGCCGGAGACTCCATGTTCTAAACACCTCTGTCAAGTCACCACTGCAATTACAGCCGACTCAAGCCTAGTCATATGTGCCCGTTACGGGCATACTTTGCGCATGTATGAGATATTCAAACGTAAGGATTTTGCTCGCTGGCAGGCGGCAGAAGAGCTACCCGACACATCCTTGTGCAAGGCCGCTCAAGAGATGGAGGGCGGACTAGTTGATGCCGACTTGGGTGGCTTCCTCTACAAGAAACGGGTTGCACGCCCGGGAAGCGGAAAAAGTAGTGGTTACCGAACCCTGATATCGGCCCGAATCGGGGGGCGATATGTTTTCCTACACGGCTTTCCTAAAAGTGAAAAGGCGAACATCACTAAGAATGAGCAAAAGGCTCTGCAATTCGCAGGTAAGCTTTTCCTAGAGATGGACGCTCTTGTTTTATCAAAAGCTATAAAGTCTGGCGTGTTACTGGAGGTGCATTGTGAGCAAGATCATTGAATCACTCCGTGGTGATTTAGCTGCGCTGTGTGAAGCTGGAGCGATAACTAAAGTAACGATGCGCGAATTCGACGCCATCTGCCCGCCTCCCATTCGCGATTTCAGTGCAAACGACATCAAACGCCTTCGTGAAGACCTCAATTTCAGCCAACCCGTGTTCGCTCTTCATTTACATACAAGTGCATCAACCATCCGCAAGTGGGAACAAGGCGAATCACACCCTTCGGGGCCTGCCCTCAAACTGCTCAATGTGATCGCTGAAAAAGGAATTCAGGCAATTATCTAGCCCAATGCCCTCAAACTGCTCAATGTGATCGCTGAAAAAGGAATTCAGGCAATTATCTAGCCCAACGACTCGCGATCGAACTAGAACGTCTCAGCACGTCCTCAAAGTTCGCCGCAAATCAACATGCAATGCCTAGAGGCGCTAAGACCAAACCTTGACACATCATATGCTTGCATATACAAATTCAGCGATTAGGAAAAGCTATGCCGGAATCCGATACGCTACTCAACATTGATAATATCGCTGCCAACTGCATTGGCCTTCGGGTTCGGATGCTCAATCGGCTGGTGACTAATCTCTATGACGAGGGATTACGCCCCTTCGGCCTCAAGGTGAGTCAGGTTAATATTCTGGTGGCGACTTGGAAACTTGGGACCGCACGTCCGGCAGAGATGTGCAAAGTACTTCAAATGGACGTCTCAACCCTGAGTCGGAACGTTGACCGTATGAAAGCTCGGGGTTGGCTGGAAACGATGCCGGACCCAGATGGTCGAGCTCAGCCCTTCAAGCTTACCGCCCAAGGACGCGATGTTTTGGAAAAGATACTTCCTGTCTGGCGGGAGATCCAGGATAAAGCCATAACCCTGTTGGGCGCAGAGACGCTGGATTGGTTAAATCGATCGGTTCGGCAACTAAGTTCTCAAGCTAAGTAGTCTGTTTTTTTTAGATCTAGTATTTGCATATACAAACAAAGGATAGCTTCTATGAAACTCGAAGAGCATCCCACTGTGATTCAGTTCCGTAACAGGCCATCAGCTTCCCCGATCGGGAACCCCAAGGTACTGGAGGCGGAGTGGTTGCGGCAGCAGGTGCTGAATGCGGGAGCAGATGATGTAGGTTTCGTGGAAATCGATCGCGCCGAGCTCGATGAACAACGGGCCGACATCCTGAAGCATGTTCCCTATACCCGCACTCTCATC
>RFVA01000002.1 GCA_009922685.1 Gammaproteobacteria bacterium
CTCCCTTGAAAACGCGTCGCAATCAAATGGGATCAGGCAGCGTTTGGCGGCAATCAACGCCGAGCGGCTATAGAAATTGAGAACCGGCGGTGTGTCGATATAAACCGCATCAAACCCTTCGAGACTGTCGAGGGCTTCACGAAGCTTATAGATTTTATAGCGGGACTCGAGGCGGCTCTGTAGTGGTTCGAGTTCAGGATGCGACGGCAAAACGTGAAGGTTTGGGTAGGGGCTGGCATGAATCTGGTCGTTAAAAGCTTGCGCCTGGCCTTTACTGAAGACTTTGACGCTCAAAGACTCCTTGAAGAAATGGGCGATGGTTGCCTCGGCATCTGGCACTTTATCTCCAAGGAGATACTGTGACGAATTGCCCTGAACATCAAGGTCAATGACCAGCGTCTTCTTTCCGGTAGCGGCACTGATGGCGGCCAAATTGCAGGTGATCGTTGATTTCCCAACGCCGCCCTTCTGATTAAATATAACCCTACGCATAGGATGGTCCCCCCTGATTAAAAAAACCCTAACGTTCAAGGTTCCAGTATAAGCAAAAAAAGGCAGCAGCGCGCTTGACGTGGTCGGGCTTAGACAGTGTCCGTGAGTCTTTGCCAAAGGCATTCCCCGCCACTGGCCTTATCGATTTCGAGTAGTCGCTGATGATGAGCCGCCTGCTCGCTATCGTTCGGCCGGATGACCTTTAGAGGCGGCCGATCAGAGATCTCAAGGCGCGCCCATTCCCTGCTCATCAGGAGGGCTTCAGAGGGTTCCTGCTCGACCTCCTCAAGAAGCAGCGTCGTTTGGCCGCCGGTCATTGCAAGGTAGACTTCGGCAAGAATCTCGGCATCCAGTAGCGCGCCATGGAGGCTACGATGGGCGTTGTCGATCCCATAACGGCGACACAGAGCGTCAAGGCTATTCCGCTGCCCTGGGTGTTTCCGTCTTGCAAGCTGAAGGGTGTCAAGAATCTCGCAGAGATCGTTGATCAGCGGCGTTTCGGTCATCAGCAGGCGGAGCTCGTGATTTAGAAAGCCGACGTCAAAGGGGGCGTTATGGATAATGAGTTCAGCCCCTTCGACAAAGCGCAGGAAATCGTTGGCAATGTCCTGAAAATGAGGCTTGTCGGCCAGAAACTCCACACTGAGGCCATGGACTTCAACCGCCCCTGCGTCAATCTCTCGTTCGGGGTTGAGATAGACATGAAAATGATTTCCGCTGAGCTTCCGATCAAGCAGTTCGACGCAGCCGATTTCGATGATCCGGTGACCTTGAGCCGGGTCAAGTCCAGTCGTTTCGGTATCAAGAATGATCTGACGAATCATCGGTGCGCCTGTTGTTTTTGAAGAATTTCATCGATCCCCTGATTGGCAAGACGATCTGCTCGTTCATTTTGAAGATGGCCGCTATGGCCTTTCACCCAATGCCATTCGACCTCATGGGGGGCGGTGGCGGCCATCAGTTGCTGCCAGAGGTCGGCATTTTTGACCGGTTGGTTACTCGCCGTCCGCCACCCTTTTTTGATCCAGTTGGGTAACCACTCGGTAATCCCTTTCATGACATAAGTCGAATCGGTCGTGATGATCGCTCGGCAGGGCTTTTTGAGTGCTTCAAGGCTCTTGATGGCCCCCATCAGCTCCATACGGTTATTGGTCGTGGCAAATTCGCCGCCGAAGATCTCAAGTTCTTTGTCTCGATAAACCAAGAGTGCGCCCCAGCCTCCTGGGCCAGGATTGCCGCGGCAGGCACCGTCGGTAAAAATGCGAACGGCGTCAGTCATGGGGGGCTTCAGATTCTCGGTTGAGCTGGGGGCTTTCAATGAGATTGCCGCTCACCAGTTGTTTGAGGGGGGACCATTGGGGCTCAATAGGAATCAGCCGATAATCTCGTTTGATTGCCTTGATGGCATAGCCCAGCGACAGGCTGGCCTTGATGTCCTCGAAGGCGGTCTCAGGATTTCTGATCTCCTTGCCACCGAGGCTGCTGAAGGCCACTTCAAGGTCGGCATCAAAATTGAGGATGCTCAGCCAGTCAAGGAGATGATGCGCCAGGATCAGTGGTGACCTCCAGAAAGAAGGCTGGCGTGAAAAACGCAGGAGACGCCTAGGGCTCCAGGGATTGAGGCCGAGGACAAAAAGTCGCCCCTGCGGTTTAAGAACACGGGCCACCTCCCGAAGAACCTGATGGCGGTCTGAGACAAACTCGAGGACATGGGGAAGGATGACGGTGTCGATGCTTTCAGTGGCGATCGGAAGGGCTCCTGCGGTCGCTTGAACAAAGGTTGGAAAGCTCCTCGGTCCCTTGTTATCGGCCAGGACGAAGTCACCGATGAAGTCAGGGTCAATATAATGACTTTCGGACCCTAAACGTCCGATTTGCAAGGTTTTTTGCTGATAGGCGAGATTAAGAGAAGATCTTAAATAGAGTGACTCTCGGTTCTGTAGCGTTTGTCCGAGGCTGGCCACGTGATACCATCTGAGAAATTCATGGCGCGAAAGCGCATGGGTTGGTCGTGTTGTTTTCATGTGCCTTACGCCAATACCCTGAAATCAAACGGCCAATACCCGAGTTGAGGATCCATTTAGCGATGCAACTAAAAAAGTCTCGAATCAGATTGATGTGCTGCTTTCTTGTGGTGGCCTCGGTTCTTTCTGGATGTTCCCGAAACGAGGTTAAGAAAGCGCCAACTATACCTGATTCGTCCCAGCTCGAGTTAAACGGGAAGGGAAAGACCGGGCGCCTCAGGCGAGACTCCAGAGGATCTCAATATGACACCTTGTGGGATCGTCTTTTTGCCCTTTACGCCCTACCACCGATTGATCACCCTGATATTGATCGGGAGCTGAACTGGTTTGCTAACCACCCCGCCTATCTTGAAAGAGCTCAAAACCGCGCAGAACCCTTTCTCTACTCCATCGTCAAGCTGGTCGAGAAAAAGAATGTTCCAGGTGAAATTGCCCTCCTACCGATCGTAGAGAGCGCTTTCCAGCCCCATGTGGTCTCTTCAGCGAGGGCTGCGGGTATCTGGCAGTTCATTCCTTCAACGGGCACCAACTATGGGCTCAAGCGGAATCATTCCTATGATGGCCGGCGAGATGTTTATGCGTCCACCAAGGCCGCTATCAAGTATCTCAAAAAGCTCCACGGTGATTTTGGTGATTGGCTCCTCGCTATCGCGGCTTATAACTGTGGTGAAGGCGCCGTCGGGCGTGCGATTCGTCGTAATCAAGCCGCTGGTCTTCCGACCGACTTCTGGTCGCTGAATCTGCCTCAGGAAACTCGAGCCTATGTCCCAAAACTTTTGGCTGTATCAAGGCTGTTTGCCGATGCCGAGAAATATGGGATCAGCCTCAAGGATCTCCCAAATGTTGCGCAGTACAAGCCGGTCAAGGTGACCAATCAGCTAGACCTTGCATTGGCAGCCGATGCCGCCGGGATATCGCTTGACAAGCTCTATGAGCTTAATCCTGGATTTAAAGGGCAGTATGCGGATATCGAGGGAAGCTATCACCTCTATATTCCGGCTGACAAGAAGGCCGCCGACTTCCGTGAGGAAGTCGAGCGATTGCACTCTCAGCGGCGCCCGCTTCCGCGGCCAGCGGCTTTTGATGAAGGGCTTCCGACAGAGCCAGGTGCCTTCCAGACGTTTCGACGTGAATTTCAGAAAAAGTCGAGTGATCCTAATAGTGATGGCAAGGATCAAAGTTCAAACGCCCCCTATGCGTCTTATGACAGTGCCTTTAGAGCTAAAAGAGCGTCAAGCGGTGAGGGACGTGTGGCGCCTCGGGATGAATGGGCTGAAAATCGTCGTTCTTCAGCGGCGACTTCGGAAACCCGTTATGGCCGAGCGTCGGCGGGTGACGTCTCGCAGCGCCATTCAGATGGCGGGAGCCACAAGGGGGCCTACGAGGTACGTCGGGGTGAGACGCTTTATGAGGTGGCCAGAAAACATTCGGTGGACGTCGATGATCTTGCAAAATGGAACCACATTTCACCGAGGACCCAGGTTCAGGCAGGACAAAAGCTCGTCTTGAACGATCCTCAAGAGGAGGCCTCACCCGCTCATGGCAAGTCGCGTTATGCCGAAACGGACCGGCAAGCGAAAAAAGCAGTTCATGAAACCCCTCCTGCTAAGGGACGCCAGACCCCTGCCCATGAGAAGGTGCCAGCCGCGCATCAAGAGACGCAGGCTAAGGGCAGCAGCAAAGGCGGAAAGGCCACCCATCCTGCTGTCGCTAAGGATCGTGAGACCACGCCGCACAAGAAGACTGAGAAGAAATCACATCGATGACCTTCATCTGCCTTGTATTTCGGATGATTTGGCGCAATAGTGTTCTTATGGCCTTTTTAAGAGAACGTCCCGTTGCCTCCGATGCTTGAATCCCTGAATCCTCCTCCGATGAATCCTGAAGATCTTCTGAAGTTGGTGCTAGCCACCCTTGATGATGGGAAGGGGCGTGATGTTTTGGTGGTGGATGTTCGTGGTAAGACCAGCATGACCGATTACATGGTGGTTGCTTGTGGAACCTCCGAGCGGCATGTGAAGTCCTTAGCCAGTCATGTCGCTGAGGAAGCCAAGAAGCACGATACGATGCCCCTCGGCGTCGAAGGTGAGGATGTCGGTGAATGGGTCTTGGTTGATCTTGGTGATGTGATTGTCCATGTCATGAAGCCCCAGATCAGGGATTTCTATCAACTCGAAAAGCTTTGGCAGGGTGAATCGGTGCCACCCCACATGGGTTTGCCATCCTCTCCGGCCATCGAACGTTGGATGCGGTGATCGCCGGGTTATGCAGAGGCCTCTCGGAGACAGGGCTTCATTTCTAATCAGGTGGCACCTTTTCGGTCTCCATGATTTCTGAACATCAGCGCTGGACACCGACTCGTCTTAGGGATCGCTTGGTCTTGCCGATCTCCTTAGTGGTTCTCGTGACCCTGGTGGGCACCACCGGTTACTATTGGCTGGGGCAGCGTCAGGATGCAACGCTCTTGGATGCGCTCTTCATGACCATCATCACCATTACTACCATTGGGTATGGGGAGGTGATCCATCTTGATGAAGCCGGTCGGGTTTTTACTATCTTTATCGCTATCACCGGGATTGGCAGTCTTTATTATTCCTTGACCGTCACGATGGATTATCTGGTCATGGCCCGTATTGCTGATCCCCTTGGAATCAAGAAGATGCAACGAGAAATCAGTACCCTGAAGGATCACATTATTGTGGCTGGATTGGGACGCGTTGGTCGTCAGGCGGCCAAGGAGCTTTGGGATGCGGGCGCGCCTTTTGTCCTCATTGATCCAAAGCCTGAAGCCCTGACCTTTGCGGTTCAGCAGGGTTATCTCATGGTGCAGGGCGATGCAAGCGATGACAGTGTCCTTGAGAGTGTTGGTATTCAGAAAGCCAAAGGACTGATCGTCACGAGCGGAGATGATGCGGTCAACATCTACATTGTTTTGTCAGCCCGTGTCCTTAATCCCGATCTTTTTATCATCTCTCGAGCCGTCGTCGAGTCAAGTATCCCCAAGTTGACCCGAGCCGGTGCCAATCGCGCCCTCAGTCCCCATGCGATCGGTGGACGCCGCTTGGCGCATTTGATTTTAAGTCCAACCGTCGTTGATTTCTTCGAGACAGTGATTTCAAAAGGCGATGAACGGATTAATCTTGAAGGGATTGAGATTCGAGAAGATTCCCCCATCGTTGGGAAGACGATCGCGGAGCTCAAGCTGAGGGAGCACTCAGGGGCGAATATCCTGGTGATTCTTCGAGGTGGCGAGGTTCTTCCGAACCCAGATGATCGGGTGACGCTGACCGCAGGCGATCAGCTTCTCGCGCTTGGCACCTCAACCCAGCTGAGCGGGCTTGAGGAGCAAGTGGGGCCGCTCAGTTGAAGGGGGGTGGGGCTGTGCTGATCGCTTCATCGCCTTTGATGGCATAGTCCAGAACCACCTGGCCTTTGATCAGATGTTCTTGGATGATACGTTCAAGAACATCCGGTCTACAGGAGTGATACCAGACTCCCTCGGGATAGACGACGGCGATGGGGCCTTTGAGGCAAAGCCTCAAGCAATTGGCCTTGGTTCGTGCGATTTTCCCTGATTTTGACAGCCCAAGCTCATCCAGCCGCCGCTTGAGGTACTCCCAGGCCTCAAGGCCCTGGTCAAGGTCACAGCACTTTGGCTTGGTCTGGTCGGCGCAGAGAAAGATATGGCGCTCGATGTGATGGAGTTGAAGACTCTGGGCGACTTTCTTTAGGGCTTTTAGGTCTTCGGCTTCTGGTAGGGGGTTCGACATGAGGCTTTTCATCCGCTGGGTGTCCTAGACTCGCGATATAATCTCTACTTTTTATCTGCCATTCAATGACCGAGCTTCAAACCGAACTGGAGCGGCGCCGGACTTTTGCGATCATCTCGCATCCCGACGCCGGTAAAACCACCCTCACCGAGAAGCTGCTTCTCTTCGGCGGCGCGATCCAGCTCGCAGGCTCTGTGAAGGGTCGCAAAGCCGCGCGTCATGCCACCTCTGACTGGATGGAGATGGAGAAGCAGCGTGGTATTTCGGTAACCACTTCCGTCATGCAGTTCGAGCACCGGGGTAAGATTTTCAATCTTCTTGATACCCCAGGCCATGAAGACTTTTCCGAAGATACCTACCGGACGTTGACGGCGGTTGATTCGGCGCTGATGGTGATCGACAGTGCCAAAGGTGTCGAGGAGAGGACCATTAAGCTGATGGAAGTCTGTCGTCTTCGTGACACCCCCATTCTAACCTTCGTCAATAAGTTGGACCGAGAAGGCCGCGAGCCTATCGAGCTGCTTGATGAGGTGGAGCGCATCTTGAAGATCCAGTGTGCTCCGATGACTTGGCCGATTGGGATGGGGAAGCGCTTTAAGGGGGTCTATCACCTCTACCGCAATGCGGTTCAACTATTTTCTCCCTCCCATGGTGATCGCATCATCGAAGGTGAAATGATTGAAGGGCTCGATAATCCGAGGCTCGATGAGATTCTCGGGGATCAGGCCGATGAGCTTCGTCTTGAAATTGAACTGGTGCAAGGGGCCAGCCATACCTTTGATCATGAGGCTTATCTCAGGGGTGAACAGACGCCGGTTTTTTTTGGTTCCGGGATCAATAATTTTGGCGTGATCGAGCTCCTGGACGCGTTTGCCGACTATGCGCCGGGCCCTAAGGCCCGGTCGGCCCGGGAACGTCCTGTGGATCCTGGCGAAGAAAAATTCAGTGGTTTTGTCTTCAAAATTCAGGCGAATATGGACCCAGCTCATCGCGACCGGATCGCTTTCCTCAGGATTTGTTCTGGGAAGTACATCAAGGGCATGAAAATGCAGCATGTGAGGACGCAGAAGACGGTCCAGATCGCTAATGCCTTGACCTTTCAGGCCGACAGTCGGGTGAATGTCGAGGACGCCTTTCCTGGCGATATTATCGGTCTTCATAATCACGGCACGATTCAGGTGGGTGACACCTTCACCCAGGGTGAAACCCTCAAATACGAAGGGGTACCCTACTTTGCCCCTGAACTTTTTAGGCGGGTGGTCCTCAAGGATCCCCTCCGCGGCAAGGCCCTTCAGAAGGGCCTCCAGCAGCTGACGGAAGAGGGCGCAACGCAGTTGTTTAAGCCAATGAAGAACAATGATCTCATCCTCGGGGCCGTCGGTGTGCTGCAGTTCGATGTCACGGCTTTTAGGTTAAAGTCGGAATATAACGTCGAGTGCATCTACGATGCGGTTCCTGTGACGACCGCACGATGGGTGACCTGTGATGACCCCAAAATGCTCGAAGACTTCAAGCGCAAGGTCTTTGAAAATCTTGCAGAAGATGGCAGTGGCTATCTGGTCTATCTCGCAACCAGTCGCGTTAATCTCTCTCTCGCTCAGGAGCGCTGGCCTGAGGTTCGTTTTAGTTCGACCCGGGAGCTCTAAAGGACAAGCGTTTCTTGGTGGAGCATGCTTGTGGTCAGCGAGCCTCTTCTCAAACGCCCCGGTTGATGGAGGGGCTCATGGCCCCTTGAGGGATCCTTGATGGGGTCACGGCCAGCACGATGAATCCCAAAAACTGAAAGAGGCCGGTGGCTTCTTTGAAAAAGAACGCCAATCCGATCCCCACCAGCAGAAAAAGTCCCAGTGTCCGCCAACCTTGAAGTCCCATATCCCGGAGCCTTTTGGCTGAGAGATTCATGTGAATAAAGGTCAGAAGAAGACCGATGGCCAGCATGGCGATAAAGCCAGGTGTCGTTAGATGATCATGAACGTATTGACGAGCCATCAGGGGATCCTGACTCATGAGCCAAGCTGCGCCTCCCATCGTCAGCGCGATGATCACCATCGCAAGGGCGGCAATCACGCTGGCGAAGATTGAAAATCCAAGAAACGGAAGACGCTTGAGGCGCCCTGTTGTCCTTTCCCCGAAAAGAATTCGAAGGGTCTGAGAGGGTCGCCGATCACCCAGACTCACGTCGCCTCCGGGGAGGTTTTTTTCAACCATTGAAGGGCGAGGGAAGGATACAGAATGACCGTTAGAAGGGCCGCTCCGATGAGCCCTGCGGCCGTTTCGCTTCTCATGACGCCACTGTTCATGCCGATGTCGGTAATAGCAATCACCAAAGGCAGGGTCGTCGCGCTGGCATAAGCGAACGGCATCCACTGGTGCCGATCAAGAATCTCTCGGTAGAGAATCAAAGGAGCGCCACGAACAATCAGGAAGAGGATCATGAATAAAGGGATTCGGGCTAAGGCGGAACCCGATTCTAAAAGCCCACTGATATCAAATTTGATGCCGGTGACGATGCTGAAAAAAGGGATAAATAATCCGAATCCGAGGGATTCAAGGCGCCCGCGGAGTTCGTCATCAGCTTCCTTACTCAGAAGGCCGACGATGACGCCTGCGGCAAGCGCGCCGAGAATGGATTCAAGTCCCAGTTTATTTGATAGTAAAAGCAGCAGGCCCAGTAAGAGGATCGCTAGGCGAATCGGAAGCTGGCCACTGGTGTGCATGTGCCTTTGGAGGATAGCGATGATCTCCGGCGGCTGAACTCTCAGGGCCAGAAGGGTAGCGCCGATGAGGGCACCAATGAACGCGCCGATCAAGAGAACATCGAGAGGCCCCCCGAGACCTTCGCTACTTAAGGCCAGAGAAATGATGACAATCGGACCGATTTCGCCCATCGCTGCCGCGGCCACGGTCAGGATCCCAAAGGGACTTTCAATTTCTTCAGCATCCCTCAAGGCGGGCAGCAGAATACCCAGTGCGCTGGTGCTTAAAGCGACCCCAACAAAGAGCGGGGAGGCGACTATATCGGCCATCTTAAGGATGAAGCCGATCAGGAGGCCCGTCATGAGGGAAATGCCCCAGCCCTTCATGGCCAGCACGAGGGGTCTTCCCCAAAGGCGCCCGAGCTGAAGCTCTAAGCCCACGAGGAAGAACAGGAAAGCAAGGCCATAGTGGGAGAGCGTTTCAAGGGTCGGGGTCACGTTCACCAAATGAAGAACATCGGGCCCTGCGAGGATGCCAAGGATCATCTCGATGACGAGGACGGGGACCCGGGCTTTGCCAAAAAGGTCGGCGATTACGGGGGCGAGAACGGCTAGAAAGAGAACCCAAAGAATGGGGGCTGCTTGATCAAGATCCATCATCTTCGTGTTCCAGTCAGAGGCACATCTTTGAGGGAAGGCCGTAAGGGATAAAAGGCCCCAAATAAAGAGGCCGCCTGAGACACTCGGAGGTTCAGCCTGAAAGGCAGGTTTTCATAAAGCTTTTCCGGGGATCTCCCTTAAGGGCCTGCTTGCTGGCCTCTTGGTTACAGGTTTTCATTTTTTCTTGCTGTGGGGTGAGATGAGTCCCTGAGAGGCAGGACTTCATAAAATCCTTGCGGGCCTGACCTTTGAGAGATTGGCTGCTGGCATCGCTATTACAGGCCGTCATTTTCTCTTGTTGTGCGGTCAGTGCCAAGGCGTTACCGCTGCTCAGGAGGGTGGCCAGCAGGGAGAGAATCAGGGTTTTATTCATGATGTTTTCCTTTGGGTTGGGTTCAGCGCGTGAGTGACTCAGGGTGATCCTAGCAAATTCAGTGATTGCCTGGCATGACGATGCCATTTCATGAGCATTAGTGGGCCTCATCCCAGTTGCGCCCAACGCCGATTTCGACGACCAAGGGCACGGTCAGCGTTGCAGCGTTCATCATTAAGGGGCGAAGGTGCCGCTGGGCGTCGTCCTCATAGCCCTCAGTGACCTCGAAAACCAGTTCGTCATGGACCTGCATGATCATGCGGAGGGGTGCTCCGGAGGCCGTGATCCATGCATCCACAGCGATCATAGCGGCTTTGATGATATCGGCTGCGGTCCCCTGCATCGGGGCATTAATGGCTGCCCGCTCAGCATACTGACGCCGTTGGCCGTTGCTTGAATTGATGTCACCTACATGGAGACGGCGGCCCATCAGCGTCTCTACATAGCCCAGCTGTCTGGCGCTTTCGCGGCTTTGCTCCATGAAGCGGCGGACGCCTGGGTAACGCTCAAAGTACGTATCAATATATCGTTGCGCCAGGTTACGGTCGATGCCAAGCTGCTTCGCAAGACCAAAGGCAGACATGCCATAGATCAGGCCGAAGTTGATGGCTTTGGCAGAACGCCGCTGGTCCTGGGTCACGGCGTCCTCCATTATTCCGAAGACTTCAGCGGCCGTGTGGCGATGGACGTCCGCGTTGCGGGAAAAGGCTTGAAGGAGGCTTTCATCCCCTGAGAAATGAGCCATGATTCGGAGTTCAATCTGGGAATAGTCGGCGGCCAGGATGAAGCAACCAGGGGGAGCAATGAAGGCTTTCCGTATGCGGCGCCCTTCGGGCCTTCTCACCGGAATGTTCTGAAGATTAGGGTCTGAGGAGGATAAGCGACCGGTTGCAGTCACCGCCTGGTGATAGGACGTATGGACCCGGCCGGTGATTTGATTGATCTGTTGCGGTAGTTTCTCGGTATAGGTAGACCGTAGCTTTGAGAGGGTTCGGTGATCAAGAATGAGGCGCGGAAGATCGTAGGCTTCAGCGAGCTCTTGAAGGACTGATTCATCGGTCGAGGGTTGACCCTTGGGTGTTTTTTTCAGAACGGGAAGGCTTAGCTGATCGTAGAGGATCGTCTGAATCTGTTTGGGGGATCCTAAGTTAAATGGGGACCCTGCAAGCCTATGGGCTTCTGTTTCGACCTCGGCCATTCGGGATGACAGTTCGCCGCTTTGGATCGAGAGCAGGTTGATGTCAATCAAAACGCCAGTCCTTTCAATCTTCTTGAGAATCGGGACTAAAGGCATCTCAAGGGTTTCAAAAACGCCCCTGAGGCCTTCAGCAGCCTTAAGATGAGGCCAAAGATGATCATGAAGTCGAAGAGTAATATCGGCATCTTCTGCGGCATACCGGCTGGCAGACTCGATGGAAACGGCCGCAAACGGGATCTGTTTAGCGCCTTTCCCGGCCACCTCCTCATAGGAGATGGTCTGGGTGTCGAGGTAATGGGCGGCCAAGGAATCCATGTCGTGACGACTGGCGGTGCTGTCGAGGACATAGGATTCGAGCATGGTGTCGAAACGGATCCCCTGAAGGGTGATGCCGAGGTTCTCAAGAACATGGGCATCGTATTTGATGTTTTGCCCAATCTTCCCGATGGTGGGATCTTCAAGCAGCGGTTTAAGCTTTTTGAGGACCAATGAAGCGTCGAGCTGCTTTTGGGCGTTGGGATCTTCATGCGCTAGCGGGACATAGGCGGCAGCGCCTGCCTCAACTGCAAACGACACGCCTACGAGCTCTGCCGTCATGTAATCAAGGCTGGTCGTCTCCGTATCAAAGGCAAAAAGGCCACAGGCCTTGATGCGCTCGATCCAATGGTCCAATGCTTCCTGGGTAAAAATAGTTTCGTAGTCAGCGGCCTGATGGGGCTGACGAGTAGAGGAGGGTGCGCCGGTGGGTGCTTTTGGAGTGGAGCTCTCTTGGCTTCCGAGCTGCCGAAGCCAGCTAGTGAATTCAAGACGGCTCAACCATTCCCTTAAGGTTTCTTCATCGACCGGCGAGAGCGTCAGTTGATTTGGGGTCAGCGGCAACTGAAGATCACATTTGATGGTGGCGAGCTCTCTTGAAAGGGGGATCTTCAAGAGTGATTCTCTTAAGGATTCTCCGACCTTGCCGCCGATCTCCTCGGCCTTAGTCATCAGATGATCGAGAGAGCCATATTCCTGAAGCCATTTAGCCGCTGTTTTAGGCCCCACCTTGGGGACCCCAGGAATGTTGTCCGAGGTATCACCGACTAGTGCTAGGTAGTCGATTATGCGCTCTGGAGGTACCCCAAATTTGTCGATAACCCCTTGCCGGTCCATGCGGATATTGAACATGGTGTTTTCAAGCGTGATGCCTTCATTCACCAGTTGAGCCATGTCTTTGTCGCCGGTTGAAATGATGACCTGAAAGCCCATTTTAAAGGCCTGTACGGCGAGGGTGCCGATCACATCATCGGCCTCGACCCCTGCTTCTATCAGAACCGGGAGTCCCATGGCACGAATCACCGCATGAAGGGGATCGATCTGACAGCGAAGATCATCCGGCATCTTCGGGCGATGGGACTTATAGGCTTCGAAAAGGTCGTCCCTGAAGGTCCGTCCGGGGGCGTCAAACACCACTCCGATGTGGCTATTAGGATAGTTGGCCACCAGCCTTCTCAGCATATTCGTGACCCCTAAAATGGCGCCGGTGGGTTGCCCTTTCGAATTGTTGAGGGGAGGGAGCGCGTGAAACGCCCGGTAGAGAAAGGATGATCCATCGACAAGGATCAGGGACGGCTGGCCGGCGATGGTCATGGTGGGATGCGGCTGGTGGGTGGGACCCCTATTCTAACAGTCAGCTGAAGGGGTCAGGGGGCTCCCGTTATGAGGGCTTAGGTTCCCGGATGATGGGTGCCAACAACCCCCTTTGAGCGAGATCAAGCCTTGTGTGATAGGGCCTGGAGGCCTTATAATTCAAGGCTTTCACCTTTTGCTGTCCAGGGAATGAGTCATGCGTAGCCACCACTGTGGAGAAGTAACCGAAAGCCATCTGAATCTCGAAGTCGATCTTTGCGGCTGGGTTCATCGGCGTCGCGACCACGGGGGCGTTATTTTCATCGATCTTCGTGATCGGGAAGGACTGGTTCAGGTTGTCTTTGATCCTGACTATCAGGAGGCCTTTAGCCTGGCTGAAACGGTTCGCAGTGAGTTTGTTCTGAAGGTCCATGGCAAGGTGAGACCTCGTCCCGAAGGCACCGAGAATATCAACCTCACAACCGGCAAGATTGAGGTGTTGGCCACGGCACTTGAGATCCTCAATAAGTCTGAAACCCCGCCGTTTCCCCTTGAAAGCGATATTGAGGTGAGTGAGGAGACCAGACTTCGCTATCGTTACATCGATCTTAGAAGGCCGTTGATGCAGCAGCGCATGAAGATGCGCCGGGATGTCACCCGCCATCTCCGTAATTTTATGGATGATCATGGCTTCTATGAAATCGAAACGCCGTTCCTAACCAAGGCAACCCCCGAAGGGGCTCGGGACTACCTGGTGCCGAGCCGCACCCACCCGAATCATTTTTTCGCCCTGCCGCAATCGCCCCAGCTATACAAGCAGTTACTGATGGTTTCTGGTATGGACCGCTATTACCAAGTGGTTCGCTGTTTTCGGGATGAGGATCTTAGGGCTGATCGTCAGCCGGAATTCACTCAGCTTGATATCGAAACCTCGTTTATGGATGAACAGGCGATCACCGACCTCATGGAGGTGATGATTCGTGAACTCTTTAAGAGGACACTCGACGTCGAGCTTCCAGATCCCTTCCCACGTCTCTCGTATGCCGAGGCCATGCGTCGTTTTGGCTCCGATAAGCCGGATCTTCGAATCCCGCTTGAATTGGTGGATGTCGCAGACCTCTTGAGTGATATTGAATTTAAGGTGTTTGCAGGTCCTGCAAAGGACCCTGAGGGCCGAGTGGTCGCCCTCCGCCTCCCAGGTGGCGCTGAGTTGTCACGGAAAGACATTGATTATTTGACCCAGTATGTCGCTATTTATGGCGCGAAGGGTCTCGCCTACATCAAGGTGACCGATCGCAACGCTGGTCTTGAAGGACTCCAATCACCCATTATCAAATTTATCCCAGGCGATGCGGTCCTTGAAATCCTCGATCGGGTCGGCGCCCAAACCGGGGATCTGGTGTTTTTTGGTGCCGACAAGGCCAAAATCGTCAATGAAGCGATGGGCGCCCTCAGGCTCAAAATCGGTCATGAACACGGGCATGCGAAAGGCGCTTGGGCGCCTCTTTGGGTGGTTGATTTTCCGATGTTCGAATGGGACGACAAAGACCAGCGTTTATTCGCGCTGCACCACCCCTTTACCGCCCCCAAGTGCAGCCTTGAAGAGCTCCAATGGGAACCTCAACGGGCCCTCTCAAGGGCCTATGACATGGTGCTGAACGGCACTGAAATTGGGGGGGGCTCGGTGCGTATCCATCAAACGGAGATGCAGGAAGTCGTCTTCAAACTCCTCGGAATCGGTGAAGAAGAAGCCCAGCAGAAATTTGGCTTCCTCCTCAATGCACTGAAATACGGTGCGCCCCCCCATGGGGGTATCGCCTTCGGGATGGATCGTCTGGTCATGCTGATGACCGGCGCCCACTCCATTCGGGAAGTCATGGCCTTCCCGAAGACGCAGTCCGCTTGGTGTCCGATGATTGATGCCCCTGCTGAAGTGACTGACTTCCAGCTCCGTGAGCTAGGGATCCGTCTTCGGAAGCCACCGACCGAACCGAAGGGCGATTAAGGGAATCTCGCAGCCTGACGCTAAAAGGATAGAAGTGATGGGGTAGAACCCGCTCGAAATAGCGATATTGGGGCATTTTCGAGCGGCCTAAGCCCTCTCTTCAGCCATCCTGATGGAGCAGCCCCCTCAGGGGGATTTAGCCTTTTTGTTCTAAAAGTGCTTTAAGGCGCGCAATTTCAGTCAACGCGTCTTGCTTTTCCTTTAGGGCCTCCTCCCTTTCCTTCATCGCGCTTTGCTTCTCCTCAAGTGCGCTTTGTTTATCCTCTACTGCGCGCTGCTTTTCCTTAAGTGCACGCTGTTTCTCCTCTACTGCACGCTGCTTTTCCTCGAGTGCACGCTGTTTCTCCTCTACTGCACGCTGCTTTTCCTCGTGTGCAGACTCCTTTTCCTTGATAGCCCTCTCCGTTTCTTCGATAGCCCGGTTGCTTTCTTCCATAGCCCTCTTTTTTTCTTCTATGGCGTTTCGCGTTTCGAGGAGAGCACGTTCTGTTTCCATATGCGCCTGATCCGTCCGAGTAAGAGCACTCTCGAGTTCCTGCTGAATGGCCTGTTGTTGGCGCAAGTAGTTCTGACGAGCTTGATACTCGTGATAATCCCGTTCTTTATCTGAAAACTTTCTCAATGTACTCATGGCTTGCTCCATCTCTTTTGTGAACATCCAGTCGGGCAGTGAAAGATCATCCAGCTGATGGCCCTCTTTGAGGAAACGGAGCCAACGCTGCTCCTCGCTGTCGATGTTTTGGGCGTGAAACTTTTTAATCTCAAACAGCCAGATCCCGCCATGGTCTGAGAGGGTTTGGCCTCTGGCATCCCTCATTTTGTATGTGCGAACATAATCTTGGTCGGATGCGATTAGCCTATCATCCAGCAACCAAATCGAGTAGGTCGGTTTCAGTTTGTCGTAACTTTCTCCGCTTTGGAGCTGCTGACTATAGATATCCGCCCAGCTGTAGAGAATCCTTGATAGAAGCTGGCCATACTGCACCAACTGAATCTCGATTTGAAAGAGCCGTCCTTCAAAATCTCTAGCCTTGACGTCCACGATACTGAGCTTGTCGTGAGCAAACTCCCTCTCATTGTAGGGATTTAAAATTTCAACATCGGCCAGTGGCACCTTCAGCTCCAGGGCGAGAATGGCATTTAAAAAATGCACTAACAAGTTTCGATTCTCCTCAGCACCCAGGAGGGCTTTGAAGACGCAATCGATCTTGGGATCAATTCGGTGTTTCATTCACCCAGTGTATGGGGGGAGGCAGGTCGTTTTGATGCGGGAAAGTCGCTGATTGTGTCGTCTTCCAATGGAAGGCTCCCCGTGTTTTCTGCCGGGGCCTTCATAAGAAATATTGGGCAATAAAAAGCCCCGGTTTGATCAAATCCCCCCGGGGCTTTTTTAAGGTGTACCGCTTAGCTTTTGTTTTTTAATCGCACGATGCCCATGGCCTTGAGGGGGAGGCGCTCGTAAGTGGGCTCACTGATCCCTTTTCTAACCTTCCGGATGAAGTACTTTTCATAAGCAATCTTGGCCCAATGGACCCAGCGACCACTGGATGACCACTGGACGTTCCTCGGAGGGATTTGGGGCATCGCGAGGAAGGCAACACCCGAATCGCCAAAGTCAGCAAGACACAAGGCGTTCCAGGTGGCCTTGTGGGTGGGCGCCTTGCCGTCTAGTTCCTCTCGGATGTTATGAGCGGTTGCCGTGACCATGGATTCAATCATGTAGCCGGTTTTCGGTGTCCCGGTCGGAACGGGGGTCTGGCTCAAGGGTGGAATGGCGATACAGACCCCGATCGAATAAACGTTTTTGAAGGTCGGATTTCTTTGGTGCTCATCGACCAGAACGAAGCCTCTTGGGTTGACGAGCTTCTCGACCCCCATGAGGCCATCGACGCCCTTGAAGGCCGGTAGCATCATGCTATGTTTGAAGGGAAGCTCATGCTTCTTCTTTTCGTGTCCATTCTCATCGAATTCGGTGACATACATCATGCCGGCTTCAATCTTGTCGACCTTTGCGTTACAAATCCAGTCAACGTGTTTGTTGCGCAGCTCACTCTCCAAAAGGCCCTTAGTATCGCCAACCCCTCCTAGCCCGAGGTGTCCAATAAAGGGCTCGGAGGTGACATAGGTCATCTTGACCTTGTCTCGGATCTTCCGCTTCCTTAGATCCGTCTCGGCGATGAAGAGATACTCGTAGGCAGGCCCAAAACAGGAAGCCCCCTGGACGGCGCCAATGATAATGGGCCCTGGATCCTTAACAAACTCATTCCAGAATTCACCGGATTCACCGGCATGATCCACATGACAAACCGATTGGGTGTGACCCTCTGGACCGAGACCTTCGATTTCATCGAAGGCAAGCTTCGGACCGGTGGCGATGATGAGGAAGTCATAAGTCACGTGGGAGCCATCAGCGAGTTCAACCCGGCTGAGTTCGGGCTGGAAACGGGTAACGCTATTCTGAATAAAGGTAATGCCCTTTTTCTTGAGCACCGGGGCCAGTTCGACCTTGATGTCCGAGGGCTTTCGCCAATTGACGGCAACCCAAGGGTTAGAGGGGACAAAGTGAAAGGTTGGCGTGTTAGCGATGACCACGACTTCATCACTTTTACGAGCCATTTCCTTCATTTCAAATGCCATCGGGATGCCCCCGATACCGGCGCCTACAATCACAATTTTAGACATGGTTTCCTCCTCAGGAAGATTTGGGGCGTTGATTGCCCTTAGGGTTGATGGCTCGAACAGGCCACTGGTTGGGCGATGCCCAGTTTTAGCAATAACATGTCCAAAGGACAGAACCGGGTAAACCCACTTTGGAAAAGATTGAGACCCACAAAGGCGGTAAACCAGAGCCAGTGCCTGTTATGAAAGAGGGGGCTTTCCTCAAGGCCTAAGGCGAGGGATAACATCACAAAAAGACCTGCAACGATGCGGACGATTCGATCGCTTGTCATGGATTGTCTCCTTGGGTAGGGGGGATAACCTCGTTGGGTGAATTTCGGTTGATCAGGAAATAAACCAGCGGCACGACATAGAGCGAGAACGCCGTGGAGGCAAAGATCCCAAAAATGAAACTCCATGCCAACCCTGAAAAAATCGGATCAAGAGTAATGATGAAGGAGCCAAATAAAGCGGCACCTGCAGTCAGAAAGATGGGTCGCATGCGGGTGGCGCCCGCCTCAATCAGCGCGGCTTCAAGAGGAAGCCCCTGGGCTCTCAGGCGGGCAATGAAGTCAATGAGAATGATCGAATTTCTAACGACGATCCCTGCTAAGGCGATCATTCCAATCATGGCAGTCGCTGTGAAGAGGATGGGATTGTCGATGCCGTTAATGGGGGTGGTGAAAAGGCTGTTGAGTAGCCAGAAGCCCGGCATGATGCCGATGACCGTGAGGGGGATGGCGACCATGATGATCAAGGGTAGTCCAAGAGAGCCGGTCTGCGCGACGAGCAGCACATAAATCATGAGCAGTGCCGCTCCAAAAGCAAGCCCGAGGTCCCGAAAGACGTCGACGGTGATTTTCCATTCGCCCTCCCCAGCTAAATCGACCGTGTAGTCTTCAGGGAGTGGGCTTTGATCTCGGATTCGGCCGAAATCGAGAACCGCTTCAACCGGTTCGCGGCCGACCATTTCGGCCGTGACGTAATGGAGGCGACGAAGATTTTTATGATAGATCGTGAGATTCGCTGGATGCTGTTCGACGGTCCCGATGTCTCCCAAGGCGACCAGCTGGCCTTGACTGCCTCTGATTTTGAGGGACTCGAGGGCCATGATGCTGGAGCGGTCGCCGCGATTCAGGCGGAGCGTGATGGTGAGCGGTTGACGCTCCTGATCGACACGTAGGGTGCCTTGATCGGTGCCGCTAAGAGCACTCTGAAGCATCTGGGCCGCCTCGCTAACCGTGATACCCACCTCGGCGGCTTTGAGTCGATCCAGTCGATATTCATAGACCGTCTGTGGGGCATCGACGGTATTGTCGACATCCACGATACCCTCAATGGTGCTCACATCTTTGCTGACCCGCTGGGTTACGTCGGCAAGTTCCTCTGGGCCAGCGCTCAGTGGGCCATAGACCTCGGCAACAAACGTCGATAGAACGGGGGGACCTGGCGGGCTTTCGACAATTTTGACATTCCCTTCATGAGCTTTGGCAATCGCTTTGACGTCGCTTCTAATCCTAAGAGCAATTTCATGCGACTGCTGGATTCTTGCCTCCTTTGGCAAGAGGTTGATTCTCATTTCACCCTTGAACGGTTCCCCTCTAAGGTAATAGTGACGGACCATTCCATTGAAATCCATGGGGGAGGATGTGCCAACGTAAGTCTCCACATCGGTCACTTCATTGACAGTGAGGAGGTAATCCTCGAGATCTCGAGCGAGGGCATCGGTTTTTTCAAGGGTGCTCCCCCTCGGCATATCAATGACCAACGCGAGCTCCGTCTTGTTGTCAAAGGGTAGCAGTTTCAAGGGGACCACCCGAAAGACCGCCAGCAAGGCGGACAGCACGAAGGCTATAAAAACGATGATCAGAAAGAGGCGTGCCTTCGTGGGGGCCTTGAGCATCGGGCCGAGACTTTTTTCATAAAGACGCCATAGAACGGAGGCTCTTGGATCCTCCAGTTCTCCTTTGCCATACTCACTTTGAAGAAGGTGATAAGTCGCCCATGGTGTCACGGTGAAAGCCACCAGAAGCGACATCAACATAGCCACCGGGACATTGAAGGCCATGGGTGCCATGTAGGGTCCCATCATGCCGGTGATGAAGAACATGGGCAAAAAGGAGACGATGACCGTAAAGGTCGCAAAGATGGTGGGAGGTCTCACTTCCTCAATGGCGCTCAGCGCTGCATCGAGGGGTGGTTCGCGGCGTAATTTAAAGTGGCGGAAGATGTTTTCAACATCAACGATCGGGTCATCGACCAGGAGTCCCAGAGAGAGGATGAGCGCAAAGAGGGTTACCCGATTAATGGTGTACCCAAAGATGAGATCCATTAGGAGGGTCACACCTAGCGTCATTGGAACGGCCAACGCCACGATGAAGGCCTCTTTCGGGCCGAGGGCAAACGCCAGCAGAATGACGATGGTGACGATCGCAATCAGGAGATGTTTGACCAGTTCGTTGACCTTGTGATCAGCGGTTTCCCCATTATTGCGGGTGACGGTGACTCTCATGTCCTCCGGGATCAACGATCCCTTGGCGGCTTCGGCTGTCTTCATGACGGCTTCAGCCACCGTGACCGCATTGGCTCCCTTGCGTTTGGCAATGCCAAGGGTTACGGCCTCGCGTCGCTCGAAGGCCTTGGGTGGTGGTGGGGCATCGATTCCAGAGGCTTTGTTCTCGATGGTTTTGCTTTCGGCTGCTGCTGCGCCGAAGCCGATCCGAGTGTAGTGCGTCAGTTCTTCCTCCCCATCTTGGATGGTGGCGACATCCTGAAGCACCAGGGGCTTTCCATCGAACATTCGAAGAGGGAGCCTTTTAACATCTTCGATTTTTTCGAAGGCGGGGCCTGCATCGAGACGAACAACTTGGTTTGCCTGATCAAACGTGCCAGCACTCAGGTTTAGATTGCCTGCCTTCAAGGCCATCATAAGATCATCAAGGGTTAGCCCAAAGCCGCCGAGCCGGCCGGGATCAGGAGTAATGAGAATGCGTCGCGCCGCCCCCCCCGTGATGGTGATATTGCCAGCATCTTGGATGGCGGAGAATTTGTCCTTTAGCTCATCGGCGACCCGTCGGAGGCTGGCGGTCCCCGCCTTATCGGAGACAGAGGAGAGCGTGAGGGTGACAATCGGCACATCGTCGATTTCGATCGGTGTCACCCGCCACTGCTTTATTTGGGGTGCCATCTCAGCCTGATGGGACATCAGCCGGCTCCAGACCTTAAGAAGACTGTCTTCCCGGTCTTCGCCGACATAAAAACGAACGGTCACCAGCGCTTCATTATCTCTTGAGGCGGAGTAGACATATTCGACGCCATCGATCCCTCGGAGGAGGCTTTCAAGTGGTGTGGCGATCAGTTTTTCAACGGCCTCCGCGGAGGTTCCAGGGGCCGAAATTAAAACATCGGCCACCGGGACGATAATCTGCGGTTCTTCTTCGCGGGGCGTCAGTGCCAGAGCGGCAAATCCCGCGAGAAAAGAGGCGATCAGCAATAGAACGGAGAGTCGCGAGGTGATGAAGAGTTCGACAATCTTGGTCGTGATACCCCGCTCTTGAGGCATCGATTTCTCGTTGGTCATGGTTCGTCCCGATCCATGACCACGCGATCACCTTCTTCAAGGCCCGAGAGGATTTCGATGTGGGGACCGATCTTTCGCCCTGTTCGAACCAACCGGATGACGGGCTTTCCTTCTTTGATGATATGAACCATCTCCAGTTGGCCATTCCGATGGATCGCTTCTACTGGAATGGCGAGGGAGTTAAGGGTGCCGCAGGCGAGAGTCACAGTTGCAAAGCTTCCAGGCCGAATCCCCTTGCCATCAACCATGGGTAGCGTTGCCTTAATCAAGAGGGTATGGGTGGTCGGGTCCTCAGAGGGGACTATTTCATCGACTAAGGCGTTTGGGATAGGGCCTGAGGATGCGGTTCGGATCGTCAGAGGGGCACCGATTTGAATGGCGTGGCTGCAGAGGTCTGGGATATTAGCGGCAACGCGCAAGGAACCCGATTGGAGCAGTGTCAGAATGGGCTGGCCGGGCATCGCCATATCACCTAGTTCTTGATGTCGAACATCAATCGTCCCATCGAATGGGGCTAAAAGACGAGTTTCTGCGAGTTGGGCTGCGGCTTCACGGACACCGTCACGGGCTTTCACCACCATCGCGCCTGCTTGGGTCTCTTGAGCCTCGGCGGTTTCAAGGGCCTGCCGGGTTGCTGCCTCCCGATCAAAGAGGTTCCTAAGTCGATGGGCATCAGCCCGGGCTCTTTGGGCTTCAGCTTCTGTCGCTCGAAGCTCACTTCGCGCTTGAGCGACTCGGGCATCAAGGCCAGGGTGATCAATGCGGGCGATAAGTTGGCCGCGCTTTACTTGCTGCCCGCTTCTGATAGGCAGTTCGAGAATACGGCCATTGATGGCAGGGGCAATGGTGATGACTTTAAGGGCGGTGATGGTCGCAGGCCAGTCACTGGTATCCCCCCCCTCGAGTCTCACTACGGGCTCGGTCTTTGGTGGCTTGGAGGTTGATGCAGTCATCGTTGTTTGACCAGGCTCGGTCTTAGCCCTAAAACCGCCCTCGATCAGGATCAACAGGAAGACAAATCCTAAGGCGGTGATCCCGAGTTTGACGAGCATCGTATGGGAAGAGACGTTCATCTCGGACATGGCAGGACCTGTCTTTGCTGTGTATGGATGGAAATCATCATCGCCAGTGCCCTATCGCTTCAAGGAGCTGGGCTTCGGCAACCTGGGTCTCGAATTGTGTGACCACGGCTCTGAGTGCGGCGCTAGCCCGATCGGTCTCGGCTTCAAGATAGCGGGTCACGGTAGCAGTCCCGCCATGGTACTGCTCCTTGACGAGCCGCAGCGCCTCCTCGGCGGATTGGGCCCCGGCTTCGGAGACCTTGAGGCGCTCAAGAGCTTGCTCTAGGGTCGAATAGGCCTGTCTTACCTGTTGCTCAACCTCAAGACGGGTTTTTTGTTCAACCGCTTCGGCTTCGGCAAGACGGCGTTCTGCGGCTGAAATGCGAGCGTTGATGGCGCCGCCTGCAAAAAGATCCAGCTCGGCGTTAATACCAATGCTGGCATTGCCTTCGTAATTCGAAGGATTCAGGGTGCGACTGTTCGAGCCATAGGCGGCATAGGCGTTGACCCTTGGGAGTATGGCGCCGTTGGCTGCGCTGAGTTCGTGCTGGCGAATCTCGATCTGATGATTCGCGGCCTGCAATTCGGGTCTTTGGTTAGACGCTTCATCAAACAGAGCCTTAAGATTTTCCTTCAGGGTCGGGGTAGGCACTTCAAGCTCACGCACCTCAGGAAGTTCGGTGCCGGTGTCACCTAGTAGGGATTTCAGTGCAGATCTTGAGAGATTGACGTTATTGATGGCCTGAAGCTCCGATTCCTTTGCAGATCTTGAGCGGACCTCGAGACTGAGGACATCGCCTCTGAGGGCGCTGCCTTCCTCCACTTTCAAGCGGGTGTGTTCTACTTCCTTGTCGACGGCAAGAATGGACCGCTTGGCGATTTCAACCTGTTTTGGGGCGGATATAACCGCGTAGAAGGCGGCAGTAACCGCGGCGGCGAGGCGGTTTTTGAGTGCTGCATGCTCCAGTTCTGTGGCCTTGACCCCGAGTTCGGCCGCCTTGTGGAGATAATCATCCTGGCCGCCACGATAAAGGTTGATGCTGCCAATGACTTCCGGCCGAAAGTTTTCAACCCAACCAGGATTGTTCACCTGACTGTTGATGTCACTGCTGTTCGCATTAAACCTCCTTTGGGAAACGATGTAGGAGAAGGCGAGGGCGGGATTGTTGGTGTAGTCATAACCGACCCGCGCGGTCACTTTGGGATAGAATCCTGCTGCAACCTCGGCGACCCGAGATTCAGCTTGCCCGATTCTGGAAATGGCTGCAGCGAGATCTGGGTTCTGAACAAAGGCGAGATCTATCGCCTCATTTAGGCTGAGGCCTCGGTGGGGCGTTCCTTTTTCTGATCCGTTTTGGGGGGCCGCCACGACCGTGGCCGTAAACAACAGGATCGATAATCCAACACGTATCAGTCGAAAAAAATGATGCATGGTGACGATGGCTAGAACTTCTGGGCCCATTTCAGGAGGGCGAGGTTTGGCTTCAGTCTGATTAAAATATTAGTGATTAATTATATAACATGAGCCTTGGACCGTGAAGCGGTTTTTTTGAGTTCTGGTTATATCTATCCTGAGCCTCTCTGATCAAAGCATAGGGTCGGTATAATGAGGTGATCAAGCTTTTGGAGCTTTTTCCATTTTGAATACTAAGGATTGTGAGGATCAAACATGGATAGTTGGTTGAATGCGCTGGCGAGCTGGCAGTTAGGTTTTTTTGTAGTGGGTAGCTTGGCGATCTTCGCTGTGGTGATCCTAGAGATCACCTATCGCTATTTCATGGTGATGGTGCGGGATTCCAATAGGGTTGATCGCATCGCTCTTTTTTCCTCCAGTAGCGGGGTTCTCTACAGCGTCTTTCTCGCCTTGATTACGGTCAACGCCTGGCAAGATTTTAGTGATGTGCAGACGTCGATTGAGGAGGAGGCCTACACCATTGGGGATCTTTATCGAGACCTCCAAGGGGTTCCTGGCCAGAACAGCCAGGAGATGCAGTCACTGTTACGAACCTATGTAAACACCGTCTTGAACGAGGAGTGGCCTGCGTTTCGGGTGGGCGAACGTAATTTTGCAGCCCGAGGGATCATGGATGATCTTTTTGACAAGGCCGGTGAATTAGAGCCCCATTCGTTGGGGGAACAGACCCTTCACATCGAAGTTCTTCGCCTTTTGAATACCGTCACTCACAATCACCGAATCCTCGGCGATTCTGTGGATGAATCTGTATTGCCCATGCTCTGGGTCGTTGTGTGGATCGGTGGGTTACTCAACTTAGCGATTAATGCCCTCTCTGCCAGTGGACGGCGGGGCTTTGATTATTTTCTTCTCGTTACTTTCGCCATTAATATCGGACTCGTGATCACATTGATCTACGTGCTAGACCATCCTTTTAAAGGCGGAGTCCATGTCTCGGACGACCCCTTAAGGGGTGCGCTGGATCTGATGGATCATCTGGATAGCAGGCGACACTGAGATCTTTGAGGTTGTGATCTCAAAGCCAAAAAACCTCCATGGCTTCTGCCGCTCAAAAAAAGGGAAGGCCATTCTCCCTCAGAGCATGCACCGGCCGATCAACCGTCATTTAGATCGAGTCCTTCGGCTGAACCTTGCGTTTGCCCGTTGTTTTCTTAGGTTTTGATGGGGTTGTTTCAGCCCTGAGAAGGACCTTTCGAAGGTATTGGCCCGTATAGGAACTTGGCGTTTCCGCAACCGTCTCGGGGGTACCTATAGCGAGAATCATGCCTCCGCCATCTCCGCCTTCAGGGCCAAGATCAATAATCCAATCGGCTGTTTTAATGACATCGAGGTTGTGTTCGATGATGATCACGGTGTTGCCATGGTCCCTCAGCTGATGAAGAACCCCAAGGAGCTGTCGAATGTCATGAAAATGAAGTCCGGTGGTGGGTTCATCGAGAATGTAAAGCGTTTTACCCGTATCTCGTTTCGACAGTTCCCGGGCCAGCTTGACGCGTTGTGCTTCTCCCCCTGAGAGGGTGACTGCGTTTTGGCCGAGGGTGATATACCCAAGACCCACCTCCATCAAGGTATCGAGCTTCCGGGAGACCGTTGGAATCGCTGAAAAGAAGCTCGCCGCCGCTTCCACCGTCATGCCAAGGACTTCATCGATGGTTTTTCCCTTGTAGCGAATATCGAGGGTTTCCCGGTTATACCGCTTGCCCTGACAGGCATCGCAGTTGACGAAGAGATCCGGTAGGAAATGCATTTCGACCTTGATCACCCCATCACCCGCGCAGGCCTCACAGCGCCCGCCCTTCACATTGAAACTGAAGCGCCCTGGCAAGTATCCCCGCGATCGAGCCTCAGGAGTGGCTGCAAAGAGCTCGCGGATTGGGGTGAAGACCTGGGTATAAGTTGCTGGGTTTGAGCGGGGCGTTCTCCCGATGGGGCTCTGATCGATATCGACGACCTTATCAAAGTGATCGAGACCTTCGACCTTTTCGAAGGGAGCGGCCGCTTGACTCGCGCCATTGAGCTCTCGCGCTGCAATCCTGAAAAGAGTGTCATTCACCAGGGTTGATTTGCCGGAGCCTGAAACGCCCGTGACACAGGTCAAAAGTCCGACGGGAAATACCGCCGTGATGTCCTTCAAATTATTGCCACTGGCCCCCTTGAGGGTTAACACGCGTTCGGGGTCAAAGGCCCCTCGTTGGTTTGGCACATCAATCAGTAACCTTCCAGAAAGGTATTGCCCGGTGAGTGAGTCAGGGTGGGCCATTACCTCCTCAGGGGTGCCGCTGGCGACAATTTCACCGCCGTGAACACCGGCGCCAGGCCCAATATCCACCACGCGATCTGCAAGGCGGATGGCCTCTTCATCGTGTTCAACCACAATCACCGTATTGCCGATGTCCCGAAGATGAATCAAGGTATCCAGAAGCCGCTGATTATCACGCTGGTGGAGGCCGATCGAAGGTTCATCCAGCACATACATGACCCCGACCAGCCCGGCACCCACTTGACTGGCCAGCCGAATCCTCTGGGCCTCGCCTCCTGAAAGCGTGTCAGCGCTGCGGTCAAGGGTCAGATAGTCGAGCCCCACGTTGACCAAAAAGCTCAAGCGTTCGCCGATTTCTTTGATGATCTTTGCGGCCACCTGACCGCGTTGCCCCTCAAGCTCCAGGGTTTGAAAGAAATGAACCGCCCGCCGGATCGGGAGGCGGGTGAGATGGTGAAGCGGATGTTGGTCGATGAAGACATGGCGGGCGGCGCGATTGAGGCGAGCGCCATCGCAGCTTGGGCAAGGCTTATTGGCCTGATATTTCGCTAGCTCCTCCCGGACACTCATCGAATCGGTTTCGAGGTAACGTCGCTCCATGTTGGGGATGACGCCCTCAAAGCGGTGTCGTTGGGTGGTGAAGGTTCCCCTTGATGTTGGCGATTTAAAGGCAATCGCTTCGCGGCCGCTGCCGAACAGAATGACCTTCTTCATCTCAGGCGAAAGGGAGTCGAAGGGTTGTTCAGGATCGAAGCTGTAATGTTCGGCGAGTGACAGGATGAGATGGTAGTAATAGGTATTTCGTCGGTCCCAGTTTCTGACGGCGCCATCGGCGAGGCTCAGGTGGGGGCTGTGCACCACAAGGTCTGGATCAAAATACTGCCGGATACCGAGACCATCACACTCGGGGCACGCTCCTTTAGGGTTGTTGAAGGAAAAAATGCGTGGTTCGAGTTCGCTCAATGCATAGCCACAATGGGGGCAGGCATATTGATCAGAGAAGATCGTTTCTTTGCCATCCTCCTCCATGGAGACGACCAGGGCTAAGCCGCCGGCCAGTTTGAGTGCCGTTTCAAAAGATTCAGCGAGACGGATTCTAAGGTCCTCACGAATCTTAAAGCGATCGACGACGGCTTCAATGGTGTGCTTTTTACGGAGTTCAAGCTTAGGCGGGTCGTCGAGTTCGAACACTTCGCCGTTGATTCTGGCTCGAACAAAGCCCCGGTTCTTAAGGTGCTCAAGGACTTGAAGGTGTTCGCCTTTGCGGTCGCTGACGACCGGTGCGAGCAACATCCAGCGACTATTTGGTGGTTCCAAGAGGACCTGATCGACCATCTGGCTGACGGTCTGGGCGACCAGAGAGACACCATGGTCCGGGCACTGGGGGGTTCCGACGCGCGCATAGAGAAGCCTCAGGTAGTCATAAACTTCGGTGATCGTGCCGACCGTCGAACGGGGATTGTGAGAGGTTGATTTCTGCTCTATCGAGATGGCGGGAGAAAGTCCCTCAATATGATCAACGTCCGGTTTTTCCATAACTGAAAGGAATTGTCGGGCGTAGGCCGAGAGGGATTCGACATAGCGTCTTTGGCCTTCGGCATAGATGGTATCGAAGGCCAATGACGATTTTCCGGAGCCTGAAAGTCCGGTGATAACGATCAAGCGATCACGAGGAAGGTCAAGGTCGATGTTCTTGAGGTTATGGGTCCTTGCGCCGCGAATGCGAATCATATCCATGAGAAGGCTGATCGGTCTTAAAGAGGATAGGGAGGGGTGGGGAGCTGAGATCTCTTGACCGCATCGATTATACGGCGTAGGTTCTCCGCGTGGGGTTTCTGAGTCGGCCCCCTTCAATCCCTTTGAATTGAGAGAATCCCATGAAACGAACCGCCACTTTGAGCCTCAGTGTTCTCTTGTTAGGTTGTGTCGCTAATCCCCTCAACCCCGGTGCCGAAAAGGTGGAGGTGATGACGACCCCGAGGGAAGTCAAGAAGTGCACGTTCATTGGTGATGTCTCAGGGAGCCAGGGTAACCGCTTTTCAGGGACATTCACCAGCAATGAGAACCTGCTTCTTGGCGCGCGGCATGCCATTAAGAATGAGGCGGCTCGTCTTGGCGGCAATGCGGTTCTGATTCAGCAGCAACAGTATTCCCAGCACGAATTGTCGGGCGGCACTGCCAATGCCACCCTGGTCGGCAAGGCTTACCGCTGCGGAACTTAGGCCGGAGGGATTCTGAAGGTGAAGGTCACTGGGCCGTCATTGATGAGGGCGACCTTCATGTCAGCGCCGAACTGACCCGTCGCGACCTTGGGATGGTGTGATCGGATCCTCTTTACCAAGACGTCAAATACGCGTCGTCCTGTTTCAGGATCCGCTGCGGGGGTAAAGCTGGGCCTCAATCCTTTGCCGGTATCTGCGGCCAGCGTGAATTGGGAGACGAGGAGAATGCCGCCTCCAACCGCCCCTACGTCAAGGTTCATCTTGCCCTCTGTGTCAGAGAACATGCGGTAAGCCAGAAGTTTTTCGGCGAGTTTTTGGGCGGTAGTATCGGTGTCGCCTTTTTCAATGGCGACCAAGGCCAAAAGCCCGTGATGGATTGCGCCCACCAGCACTCCCTCAACGTGGACCGAGGCCTCGCTGACGCGCTGAACCACGCTGATCATGAGCGTTAGTAGCGCCCCATCGTTGGATCAATCTCGCGCGCAAAGGCATCGACGCCTCCCTCAAGGTTGATGACCTCGGCGATCCCTTGATGGATCAAAAAGTTAGCCACCGCGGCACTGCGCATCCCGTGATGGCAGATTGTAACAATCGTCGCGTGGGTATCGATCTCCGAGAGCCTCGAAGGGATGGTGTTCATTGGGATATTGATACTGCCTGAGATGTGGCAGAAGGCGAATTCATGCGGCTCTCGAACATCGAGCAAGCACAGTGCTTCGCCTGACTGACGGCGAGCCTCAAAGTCCTTAGCGTTCAGGGTTTTCACTGTTTTCTCCGGGGAATGCTGAGGTTCAGCGGATGGCAATGCCCCGCTCTTGCATCGCTTCAAGAACTGCCCGGCCAATATGAGCGGGGTTTCTGGCCACGTAATGTCCCAACGCCTCCATGGCATCCATTTTGGCGCTGGCGGTATCGGCTTCACTCGAAATGATGGCCCCAGCATGTCCCATGCGGCGACCGGCGGGGGCCGCTATGCCCGCCACGAAGCCGATCAGGGGTTTCGTCATGTTGTCTTTAGCCCAGCGTGCGGCAGCGACTTCCTGTGGGCCACCAATTTCCCCGATCATCACAACGACTTCGGTGTCAGGATCTTCTTCGAAGGCTTGAAGCACCGTCACAAAGTCGGTGCCGTTCACTGGATCACCGCCGATGCCCACAGAGGTGGTAATTCCAAGACCTAATGCGGCCATTTGTTCGGTGGCTTCGTAATTGAGGGTGCCGGAACGCGAGACAATGCCAATATTGCCTTTCCGGTAAATATGGGAGGGCATAATGCCAACCTTACACTCGCCGGGGGTGATGATACCGGGCGTATTCGGGCCAATAATGATGGCGTCCTTGCCGACTCGGTAGCGCTGTAGTTGCACCATGTCATGGATGGGAATTCCATCGGCGATGGTAATAGCGACCTTGATGCCCGCATCAATCGCCTCCATCAGGGCATCCGCATTGAACGGCGGTGGCACAAAGACCGCTGAGACATCCGCGCCGGTGGCGGCGACAGCTTCTGCGACCGTGTCGAAAACGGGAAGCCCAAGGTGCGTGGTGCCTCCCTTGCCGGGTGTAACGCCTCCAACCACTTGGGTCCCGATGCTCATCGCATCCTGGGCGTGAAAGGTCGCGTGCTCCCCAGTGAAACCTTGGAAAATGACTTTTGAATGCTTGTTAACGAAAACGCTCATGGGTTTATCCCTTGACGATAGCAACAGCCTTTTCAGCTGCACTGTCGAGATTTTCAGCGGTAATGAAGGTGAGACCTGACTCTTTGAGAATCTTGCGGCCTTCTTCGACGTTGGTTCCGGCGAGGCGGACGATTAAGGGGACCTTGATCTTGAGGCTCTCGCACGCTTGGATTAGGCCTTTCGCAATCCAGTCGCAACGATTGATGCCGGCAAAGATATTAACCAGGATGCACTTGACGTTCGGGTCTTCAAGGACAATACGGCAGGCATTGGTGACCTTTTCAGGGGATGCACCGCCACCTACATCCAAGAAGTTGGCAGGCTTTCCACCATGAAGGGTGATCGCATCGAGGGAGGCCATAGCAAGGCCAGCCCCATTGACGATACAGCCGATATTGCCATCGAGGGCAATATAGTTAAGGCCATGGCCTGATGCCTCAACTTCCTTCGGGTCTTCTTCTTGAAGGTCACGCATTTCGGTGATGGTCTTCTGCCGGTATAAGGCGTTGTCATCGAAGTTGAATTTGGCGTCAAGGACCATCAACCTTAGATCATCATCGCCGCCGACAACCGCTAGGGGGTTAATCTCAGCCTGGAGGGCGTCATTATCCCGCATGCAACGGTAAATCGCTTTCATGACCCGAACGGCCTGTGGCATCAGTTTGCCCTTGAGGCCGATGGCCGTGGCCACCTTGCGGCACTGGAAATCTCGAAGCCCGATGGCTGGATCGACGATTTCCGTGATGATTTTTTCGGGGTGGGTCTTGGCGACATCCTCGATGTCCATGCCGCCTTCACTCGAAGCAATCAGCGTGATGCGCTGGCTTGCACGGTCGATGACGAAGCCTAAGTAGAGTTCCTTCTGGATGGCGCTGGCCTGCTCGATCCACACGCGCTGAACTAGAGACCCTTCAGGGCTGGTCTGGTGGGTGATGAGTCGGGAACCGAGCATGGCGTCAGCCGCCCTTTTGACCTCATCCAAAGTGCCTACGACCTTGACGCCACCCGCCTTGCCGCGGCCACCGGCGTGAACCTGCGCCTTAACGACCCAGCGATTGCCGCCGAGTTCTTCGGCGACTTGGCTCGCTTGCGTTGAGTTGTAGGCAACGCTTCCTGAGGGGACGGGAACGCCGAAGGATTGCAATAGCTCCTTCGCCTGATATTCATGAATGTTCACGACAGAATGACCTCTTAAAGGGGGAATTCGCGGGGGTTTACCCCTTGAACGATTCGATTTGTTCGATTTGTTTAACGACATTCTCCGCCATCCTGATGGACGCGGCATCAATCAGTCGACCATCGAGGGAGACAGCCCCTTTTCCTTCCTTGGCCGCCTTCTCCATTTCAATCAAGATGCGGCGGGCACGATCAACTTCCTTTTCGGTCGGGGTAAAGACCTCATTGGCGAGCGCGACTTGTGAAGGGTGAATCGCCCACTTTCCTTCACACCCAAGCGCCGCGGCGCGACGGGCGGCTACCTTGTAGCCCTCAGGGTCACTGAAGTCCCCGAAAGGTCCATCGATCGGTCGGAGGCCATAGGCCCTGCAGGCCGCAGCCATTCTCGAGATGGCGTAGTGCCACTGATCGCCCCAGTGATAAGCGCGTTCTCCGGCGGCATCGGGATCTGTCAGCATCCCGTAGTCCGGATTGGCTCCGCCAATCTGGGTGGTTCGTGCCCTGACGGAGGCGGCATAATCCGCCACCCCAAAGACCATCGCCTCCATCCGTTCCGGGCAGGCTCTTGCGATTTCCTCGACGTTGGCCATGCCCATGGCCGTCTCGATCAAAACATGAATATTGATGGGTTTAAAACCCTTATAGGCTTCGATCTGTGACAGCATGGTGGCCACAAAGTAGACGTCAGCGGCGCTTCCGACCTTGGGAATCAAGATGGTATCCAGTTGATCGCCGCAAGCCTCAACAATATCGACCAGATCGCGGTAGGCATAATGCGTGTCAAGACCGTTCATCCGGATCGAGACGGCGCAGCGAGACCAGTCATAGGTCTTGAGGGCGTGAATGATGTTGGTTCGCGCCTGTTCCTTATCATCCGGCGCAACCGCATCCTCAAGGTCCAGAAAAACGATATCGGCGCCTGCCATGGGGGCTTTTTCCAGCATGCGAGGGTTGCTGCCGGGGACTGCGAGTTCGCTGCGGTGCAAGCGATTCTTTATCGCCATGGTTATGAAACTCCAGGGTTGTCACAGGGTGGATGATGGCGTCACGCCATTCCGGAGGGTTCCGGCAGTCGGTGAGCGGCCTACCATAGAGGCGCGCACCTCAGTGGGTTCACTCAATCGACGGTCAAACTGACATTATACGGTCACATGGGGACTGGACGCCAGTTTGTGTCTTATTTGCAACATATGGGTTCATGGATAGCCCCTTATGGGCGGTCTCTCTGGTCTCAAGGATAGACCATGAGGCGGGCTCTTGTTGGGAGTAAATGGAAAATAAACCAGCAAAAACATAAAGATAGAGGACAATAAAAATTATGTTGCAATCGTAATATTTCTTGCTATGCTAAGTGCGCCTCAACAACAGTTGTTGCTATATTACAACGTATAACGTTCCTGACTATTCTAGGGAGACCCCATATGAACAACCAACGCAAGCTGCTGAGCCTTGCCGCTATCGTGAGCGCTGCTGTCGCCATGAGCGCGGTTGCTCCTCAAGCGATGGCTCACGCCAAGCATAAGCACACCAAGAAGGCGACTCATACCACCAGCACCCGCAGCCTGGTCCGCGCTGATGAGCGTCATCTCCGCGCTGACGATGCTCGCATCGCCAACCTTGAATCTGAAGTCGGCGACCTCCGTGCGCAGCTGACCACCCAAAAGCAGGCGGCTGATGCGGTTGAAGCGAAGCAGACCCAGCTCGAAACTCAGATTGCTGAAACCGCTGCTAAGGAAGAGCAGGGCCAGGACCTGTTGTTCTTCCGTGGTGGTTATGCCGCACTCACCACAAACCGTCATAACGAACTGCTGACCTCGAGTTCAGCGTTCGACCCAGCGGGTTACGGCGACCGTGCAGGGAATGGTGATGGCTGGTACGTCGGTGCTGGCTTTGATCATCGCCTGTCCAGTGACTTCTTTGGTCTGAGCGATATGGTTGCTCTTGATGGCGAAGTCATGTTCGAGTACCAGAACTATGGCCAGGCCTATAACGCTTTCGTCAGCAGCATCGTAGGTGCAAAGGCGACCAATCAGGTCACCCAGCTGACCATCGCCGCATCACCAAAGGTTAAGTTCAACCTGATGGAAGGCAGCCTCCGTCCCTGGATCATCCCGTTTGGTCTTGCGATCAACGTTGTGAGCCCACCTTCAAGTGGCGTAACCTATTTGAACCCAGGTCTGATGCTGGGTACCGGTATCGAGTACAACCTCTGGAAGAATCTCTGGGTCGGTACCGATTTCCGTTACCAGTTCACCGGTGGCGATCTTAACTACCGCTACCAGGCGGCTAATAATGGCACCATCTTTAATCAGACCCCCACCCAGGGCCTGACGGCGGGTGGTTACATCGGTGTTGGCTTCTAAGCCAAACCCATGAAGAAAAAAGGGGCCTTCGGGCCCCTTTTTTTGTTGGAGCCTTTAAGCTGATCGCGGTAGAGTGGTTCTTAAAATCCTCTGCTTCATCGAATCATTATCTTGATGACACCTCCCTTTTCACCCATTGAGCCTCACGCCACTTACCGGATCCCAAGAGGCCCGCATGTGATCGCCGTGGAAGAGTCCGGTAACCCCGAGGGCATTCCGGTGATTTTTCTGCATGGCGGCCCAGGTTCAGGCTGTAAGCCTCATCACCGAACCTTCTTTGATCCAGCGACTTACCGCATTATCCTGATGGACCAGCGGGGCGCAGGCTTATCCACCCCCCATGGCTGTCTCGAAGCCAATACGACCCCTGATTTGATCGAAGACCTAGAAGTGATTCGATCCCAGCTGGGTATCGAGCGATGGGTTCTTTTCGGGGGGTCCTGGGGGGTGACCTTGGCGCTGCTTTACGCAGAGACTTACCCTATGGCTGTGGCGGGGCTGATTCTTCGAGGCTCTTTTCTGGGGCGCCAACGGGATATGGACTGGTTTTTAGGTGCCGATGGCGTCCGCCGTCTCCTCGGTGATGTGTGGTTTGAGACCTTGAGCGACTATGATCGAGGGGATCCCTCTAAAACGCTCAAGACACTCCATCAGGCAATGACCGGTAAGGATGAATTGGAGCGGCGTCGGGTGGCGCGGGCCTGGGATCATTGGGGGGCCGCGGTCACCCTTGGGGCGACTTTAAGGCCTCCGGCGGCTGACCATTCGGTCTCAGCCAAGGTGATCCAGCAGGCGGCCTTGGAGCTCCATTATGCTGTCCATCACTACTATATGGTTGAAAATGAGATTCTTAAAAATATCGGTCAGCTGGTCGGTATCCCATCGATGATCGTTCACGGCCGTCAGGATCTTGTTTGTCCCCTTGAATCAAGTCTAACACTCCATGGCGCCCTCCCAGGCTCTACCTTGAGGATTGTCGAAGAGGGAGGACATATCGCCGCTGGGGATCAGATGGTGAGCGCGCTGGTGGAAGCGACCCTGACCATGGCCCATCAATTGGAAAAGGAGTTCACGCGGTGAAACGACTCATTATCGGCATGACCGGTGCCACGGGCGCCATTTATGGCAAGCGCATCCTTGAAGTCTTGAGGGAGGCCGGGGGCTTTGAAACGCATTTGGTGGTTTCAGCAGCGGGCGCCCTTAATATCCACCATGAGCTGGGCCTTAAAAAGGCCGAATTCAGTAAGCTCGCAGATAAGGTTCATCGTATTGACGATATTGCGGCAACGATTGCGAGCGGTGGGTTTCGAACCGAGGGAATGATCATTGTTCCTTGCTCGATGAAGACCTTGGCCGCCATTGCCCATGGCTTTGGGGACAATCTCATCTCTCGGGCGGCCGATGTGGTTCTCAAAGAGCGAAGGCGTTTGGTGATTGTGCCGAGGGAGGCCCCCCTTCACCTGGTGCATATCCGCAACATGGGCATTGTGACCGAAATGGGAGGCATCATTTATCCCCCCTTGCCGGCGTTCTATGGGGGGCCAAAGACTCTTGAGGCGATCATTGATGAGACCGTCGGGCGGGTGTTGTCGGTGGCGGGAATCGAAGTGTCGGGGCTTTATACGCCTTGGAACGGTATTTCCGACTCTTAGGCCTTTAGCCTAAGGTTTTTGAATTCCCACTGTTTCTGAAGATAAGCGGTTTTGGCGCGCTGGAGACGCGGTCTTGTTCAGCCAGGTGGATGGCTTCCTCGACCGTATGATGGAGGGGCGATTTACTGCAGACAGGATCCGTGGCCTTCATGTTGCCTGTCAAAAGATAGGCCTGACAGCGGCAGCCCCCGAAATCCTTGATCTTCTCAGGGCAGCTTTTGCACGGTTCCTCCATCCAGTCAAAATGGCGAAAATGCTTGAAGGCGGGCGACTCTTCCCAGATCTCTTTGATTGAAAAATCGCGAACGTTTGGGCAGTCAAGACCCGGCAATATCCGTGCTTCGTGGCAGGGCAGCGCGAGGCCATCTGGAGCAACCGTCAGAAAGGTCGTTCCCCAGCCGTTCATACAGGGCTTAGGCCGATCCTCGTAGTAGTCGGGAACGACATAGTAAATTTTCATTTGGCCCTTGACCTTTTCCTTATAAGCCTGGGCGATGGCCTCTGCCGTTTCGAATTGCGCGCGAGTGGGCATGAGTTGGTCACGATTGAGATGAGCCCAACCATAATACTGGGTGTTGGCGAGTTCTAGATAGTCCGCGCCAAGGGCTGTCGCCATCTCGAGAATCTCATTCATCAGATGGATATTCTCGCGGTGAATCACCACACAGAGCACCATGGGGTAGCCTTGCGTCTTGATGAGCCGGGCGACGGCTTTTTTCTCCTCGAAGGACTCGGTGCCTGCTAGTTTGTCATTCAGGGTCTTTTCAGGGGCTTGAATACTGATCTGAATGTGATCAAGCCCCGAGGACTTGAGCTCTGCTATCCGTTCCTCGGTGAGGCCATACCCTGAGGTGATCAGGTTGGTGTAATAGCCGAGCTCCCGAGCATGCGCGATCAAGGTCGAAAGGTCCTTACGGACGAGGGGTTCCCCCCCTGAAAGGCCCAGCTGAACCGCACCTAAGGCGCGGGCTTCTGAAAACACCCGACACCATGCCTCGGTGCTCAGTTCGTCCTGATGCTGCGCATAGTCCACCGGGTTCGAGCAGTAGGGGCACTGCAAGGGGCAGCGGTAGGTCAGTTCCGCCAGCAGCCAGCGAGGGCTGCCGCTAGGATAGGATGGTAATCCAGCCATGGCCGAGTGCTGCTTGAACTAGTTCTTCGATATCGCTGCGGAGTCCTTTGGTGTCAAACGCGGTCTCAAGGGTATCGACCATGTCGATGAATCTGCGTGTTCCATCGCACAGCTTCAGGATTTCAGCCGCAGGGCCATTGAGTTCTACCATCCCTTCGGGATAGAGCATCACAAAGCGTTGCTGTGATTCTTCCCACTGCAATCGGTAGTGGGGGGAAAGGCCAAACCGGGTGGTATCTTGTATCATCGATGACATCAGCGATGGATATTGAAGTAAGGGGGTTTATGGTCAATGTAGGCGAGCCACATGGCGTCAAGCATTGTCCATAGGATGTCTAATTTGAACTGGAGAATTTCAAGCGCCTTGTCCTGCTGTTCTCGAGTTCTGAAGTGAGATAGCGTGATGGCGAGGCCATGCTCAACGTCACGATTGGCCTGGCCGACCCGTTTCCTGAAATAAGCGAGGCCTTCTTGGTCGATCCAGGGGTAAAGGTCCGGCCAGCCTGAGAGTCGCTGCTTGTGAATGGTTGGCGCGAACATTTCAGTCAGGGACGAGCAGGCCGCTTCTTGCCAGGACGCATCACGCGCAAAATGAACGTAAGCATCGACGGCAAAGCGGACGCCGGGCAAGACGTGTTTGAGGGACCATAGTTCGTCCCTTGAAATGCCGACGGCTTCTCCAAGGCGGGTCCAGGCTTCAATGCCGCCTTTATCGTCCTGATCGCCATCGTGGTCAATCATCCGCTGGATCCAAAGCCTGCGAGTATCACGATCAGGGCAATTAGCTAAGATATTGGCGTCCTTGACCGGAATGTTGACCTGATAATAAAACCGGTTTGCGACCCAGCCCTTGATCTGTTCGCGTGTGAGATGCCCTGAAGCCATCTCCACTTGATAGGGGTGATGGATATGGTAGTAGGCTTCCTTTTCACGAAGTTTCGCTTCGAAAACCTCGGGAGTAAAGGGCGCTTGGGTTTCACTCATGGGGTCGTTCCTTCACTAGAGGCAAATCTCCAGTCCATCATAGGCGACTTCGATGCCGTGAGCGTTGAGTTCATGACGCTCTGGCGAGCCTTCGTCCAGAATCGGATTGGTGTTGTTGATGTGAATCAGGATCTTCCGAGCCGGGAGTTCAACAAGGGTTGAGATCATCCCGCCAGCGCCTGATTGGGGGAGGTGCCCCATGTCCAGTGCGCGCTTGGTGCTGATGCCTCGTCGCTCCATTTCGTCATGCTGCCAGAAGGTCCCATCGACCAAAATGCAGTCTACGTTTGCAAGGGCCATCTTCACGTGGGGTTCGATCTCGCCAAGCCCAGGCGCGTAGTAAAGCTTCTTGCCGGTAGACACTTGTTCAATGATGACACCGATATTGTCGCCATCGTGGGGGTCATGCCGATGAGGGGAATAGGGCGGCGCTTTGCTTTTTAGGGAGTGACTGTAAAAGCGAAGATCGTCGAAGCCATCAATGCTGAAAGGACTCCCATCAAGCGGGATCGGATGATGTTGAACACCACAGTAATGGCCGAGGATCGTGAAGATGGGAAAGCCTGAAGTCAGATCCTGACGCACCATCTCGCTACAGAAAATAGGGAGCGGGGAGGAGGATTCCCTGAGCATCAAAAGACCCGTGGTGTGATCGATCTGGCTGTCGATCAGGACAATGGCCTTAATGCCGGAATCTCTAATACCCCTTCTAGGGTGTGCGCCAGGGAAGGCCTCCAGCTGGGTCCTAATGTCTGGAGAGGCATTAAAGAGAACCCAGTGCTCATCATCAACGCTGACCGCAATCGAGGATTGCGTTCGGGGGCTGGCCTTAATCGTCTGACCTCTGACGCCGGCACACTGGACACAATTACAGTTCCATTGCGGGAAACCGCCACCTGCTCCAGCGCCAAGCACTCTGATCTTCATGGTTGTGATCCGCTTTCGGGGAACGTCAGGAATAAAAAACGGGGCTCGACATTGCTGCAGAGCCCCGTTTGGTTACAAGCCGTTGATTAACGGTTGTAGATGTACATGGTGACTTCAAAGCCGAAACGCATGTCGTTGTAGCTTGGTTTTTCCCATCTCATGTTGTCATCCTCCAAAAAGTAAATTCGTTGTTCTTGGGGCAGGCTTTTTAAACCTTCAGTGCGGAGTATACGTCGCGGTTTTTATGAAATCAACAGCCTCAAGAGGAGGCGATGACGAGCGATTTTTTCGTTTCATGGTGGGTGAGCAGCGTCCTCCGATCGGAGGCATCAAGGCTGAGCACTCAGCCTTGATGCGGGGCGGTTTTATCGATCATCAACTTGAACTGAATCGCATCGGCGAGCGCTTGGTAGCTGGCATCGACCATGTTGGCCGAGACACCAACGGTTCCCCATTCGGCATGACCATCGGTCGACTCAATGAGTACTCTGACGGTGGCGCGGGTAGCCTGATTGGTGGTGAGGACACGGACCTTGAAGTCGGTGAGTCGCATGCTGGCAAGGCCTGGGTAGAAAGGCAGCAAGGCTTCCCTCAAGGCATTATCCATGGCATTGACTGGGCCATTGCCTCGCGCGCTGGTGCTGGTGATCTCCTCGCCCACACGGAGGGTTACTGAAACCTCCGACATTGGTGCATCCTGATCGCCATGACGTTCGTCAATCACCCTGAATTCCTTGAGTTCAAAGTAGGGCGCGAAACGCTTCATCGCTTTCAGGAGAAGGAGCTGGAAGGAGGCTTCAGCGCCTTCATAGGCAAAACCCCTGTTTTCGAGTTCCTTAACGCGATTGATAGCCGTCCTAATCGCCGGATCATTGGCGTCCTGAGCCACATCAAAGCCCATTTCGGCCATTTTCAGCTGGACACTACTTTTACCGGCTTGATCTGAAATCAGAATCAATCGGTCATTACCCACCTGTTCGGGGTCGAGGTGCTCATAAAGCCTCGATTCCTTCTGAACAGCCGATGCATGAATGCCGCCTTTGTGGGCAAATGCGTTGTGCCCGACAAAGGGCTGATAGGGCCAGGGTTGGCGGTTGGCCATTTCATTGACGAAACGAGACAGCGAGGAAAGCTGTTTCAGTCGTTCACGATCAACCCCACAATCTAGCCCCATTTTCAGTTGCAGAATGGGAATGATTGAGACCAGATTGGCATTGCCGCAGCGCTCACCAATGCCATTGATGGTGCCCTGGACCATACGGGCGCCGGCCTCGGTGGCAGCCACTGAATTGGCGACAGCCAGCTCCGAATCGTTGTGCGCATGAATGCCGATGAGGATCCCTGGACAATGACGAACGACATCGGCAACGGTGGCTGCGACCTGAGAGGGGATGCTGCCACCGTTAGTGTCACAAAGGACCAGTCCATCCGCCCCTGCCGATTGAGCGGCTTTTAGAACCTCAAGGGCATATTCCGGGTTGTCGCGGTACCCATCAAAGAAATGCTCGGCGTCAAAAAAGACGGTCGGTAGTTGTTCCTTCAGCCAGCTGATGGTGTCCTGAATGAGGTCGAGATTTTCAGGGAGACTGATACCCAGGGCTTTGTTGACATGAAGATCCCAGCTTTTCCCAAAAACACAGACCCCATCGGCGCCACTGTCGACCAGATGTCGAAGGCCCAGATCCTCGCTTGCCGATTTGCCGGGGCGCGCCATGCTGCCAAAGGCAATCAGCTTTGTTTTGGTCCACTGTCGCTGCCGCATTCGCTCGAAGAATTCGGTGTCCTTAGGGCTTGCTCCAGGCCATCCGCCCTCGATCCAGCCGAGTTGAAAATCCGCTAAACGTTCAGCAATCCGAACTTTATCCTCGAGAGAAAAGTTGATGCCGGCGGTCTGGCTGCCATCACGAAGGGTGGTATCGAAGAGTTCTATCGTTTGTGGGTTAAGTGGCATGGGTGACACCGCAATCATCAGGTATTCAGTTCAGGGCGAAATTGTGAGGGCCAATCTCGGTAATTGAAGACCTGCCCGGTCTTCCGGATGTGTGCGATGGCGGCGAGATCGAGATCTGCAAAAACCCATTGCGGTTCGTTCAGTGCTCCGATGGCTAAAACGCCGTTGTCTGGGAACCCATAATCGACGGGGGTATAAACCGCAGCGGCTCCAATATTGATATCGACAGCCTCTGACCAAGGGGCTGTCCCTACCGTAGGTGATTGCACCACAAAGCACTGGTTCTCAAGCGCGCGGGCCTGACATCCAATACGGACCCGCCAGTAGCCCGCCAGGGTGTCGGTGCAACTCGGAACCACAATGAGGTCAGCCCCCGCTTCGACTTGTCGACGGGCGATCATCGGGAATTCACTGTCATAGCAGATGTTGATGCCGATTCGGCCATGAACCGTCTCAAAGGTCCGGATGTCGTTTCCTGCGCTGATGAACCATTGTTCATTTTCAAAACGAGTCATCTGGAGTTTGTCCTGATGATCGGATCGTCCATCGGGGTGAAAGAGATAGGCGCGGTTACGATATTCACTTGGAAGATGACGGACTGGAAAGCTGCCGGCTATCAGGGTGATCCCATGATGCTCGGCTAGTCGTCCAAAGAGGCGTTTGAATTCCGGGAGGACCTCTTGCAGGGCTTCCAGCTCTTTTGAAAGTGATCGAGCGCCATGGGCCTCAAACAACGAGGCCAGTTCCATACTGAAGTATTCTGGAAAGACCAGCAGTTTGGCGCCGCCCTCGACGGCTTTCTGCACCCACTGGCTTATCTTGGCCTCATAGGCTTCAAGGCTTCCAAATTGACCAATGTCGTATTGCGCCGTTGCGATCCGAAAAGCCTGCTCCATCAGCGGGTCTCCTTTAAGGATTTCAACCAGAAGATCATGGTTTTGGGGGTTTCTACTAAATGATCCACATCCTTCCAGTCATACGTGGTCGAGAGTTCGGGGTGCTTTTGGTAGCCAAACTTGCCCCAGACTCGGTCGAGGGGGACATAATCTAAGGGTCTCAAGGGGTGATTTTCGGCGCGGACCACACAGCAGAAACAGCAAAGGTCGAAGCGTCCAAGAGAGCGGGCATGGCCTTCTCTTTCTTCAAAGAAGCGAGGATAGACGCCGCGCCCTCGATAGGCAGGGAGGAGAACCGACTCGGCGCAGTAGAAGATCGTTTTGGGATCATAACCCGCCGCAATGAAGGGCGCCTGAAACTCGGGCGTTTCATCCGCCATCGGAAGGCCGGTCGTCGCACCGACCACTCGGTCTCCATCAAGGACCAGAACCACAAGGCTGTCCGGGCAACGGGTGTAGGTCTCGAGATACTTTTCCTCATACTCGGCAGTGCCGTCGTAGAGATAGGGAAAGTCACGAAAGACCTCCATGCGCAGGTCAGCGAGGTCCTTCAAGAAGGGCCTTAATTCAGGATCGTTGCCGTTGAATCGGCGAATCGTGAGTGCTTCAGTCATGGTCCTGATGGGCTTCCAGTCTTTACCTCAGGCGCTGACTTGAGCGATCCAGTCTTCGAGGTTGTAGTAGTTGGTGATCCTTGCCACTTTCCCATCGCGAAGATCAAAAAAGGCGCCGGCAGGCAGCCGATAGGTTTGGCCGCGTGCTTCTGGCAATCCTTCATCGGTCACCTTATAGGTTCCGAGTACCACAAACTCTGCAGCCGCCCGGGTTCCATCGTCTGAGGTCATGATGACCATCTCGGCCAGTTGTTCACCGTAATTTTGATTCATGCGATCCATGAAAGCAGCAAAGGCGGCCTTGCCGATTTCGCGATGTCCCTGGTTAATGTCATGAATGACGTCATCCGTCAAAAGATTGAGGAAGCTGTCCATATCGCCGGCGTTAAAGGCCGCATAGTAGGCCTCGATAAGAGCGTGGCTCTTTTGATTCATGAAGATCTCCTTGATGGGATGGTGCTGGGGTTGAAGTGATCCCCCAATGCATGACAAACAGCCGAACATTATCCCTCCCATAAACCGCCTTGTCGACCGGACCAGGGGGCGCTGCGCCTTCGGTTCAGTCCTCAATTCGTTTGAAGCGATGGATCAGTCGGCGATCCCGCTTGTTGGGGCGAACATCAAGAGGAATTCCAAGATCTCGTTGCTCTCGGCGCCTGGCGACTTCGAGTTGACGTTTCTCATGGCTTTCTGTGGATTCTTCATAGAGCTTTGTCGCTTCATCAGCGGGTCGTCTCTGGAGATTCAACCCGGTCACGGTAATGTGGAAAGAATAGGGCTCCTTGGTGATCGTGAGTTGGGTGCCGATCGTAATGTCCTTGCTGGGTTTACCTCGATGCCCGTTGACATGAACCTTACCGCCGTCGATCGCTTCGATGGCGAGCTGTCGTGTCTTGAAGAATCGGGCGGCCCAAAGCCACTTATCGAGTCGCATGCTGGAGGGATGACGGTCGGTTGAAATTGAAGCCATGGACGTTAAAAATAGGGTTGGGTTCCATTTTTGACATCGGCCTTTACCTTTAAGGGAGCCGGTGGAAAGATCGATGATTCGACTAATTTTCAAGGATATGCTAGCATTGCTTTTTTGGGTGGCACAGGCTCAACCGGTGCCGTCTCGACATTCGCCCCATCGGGGCGTTTTTAGTTTTTAGGGACTGGTTGATGGGATGGGCTTCGTGCCCATTTTTTATTTTCGGACGTTTTTGAGGTGTTACTTGAAGGCAAGTAAGGGGCTGACAGAGCTTCTTGATCCTGTGGTGACTGGAATGGGCTACGAACTCGTCGGGCTAGAGTTCGATGGGCATCAGCGGGTCCTTAGGGTCTATATCGATCATCCCGAGGGGATTCGAGTGGAAGATTGCTCCAAGGTGAGCTATCAGTTGAGCGGTGTGCTTGATGTTGAAGATCCTATTCCAGGTCGTTATCAGCTGGAGGTCTCCTCCCCCGGAATGGATCGCCCCTTGTTTACCCTTGATCACTTCGAGCGTTTCAAAGGTGAGGTGGTGCGTGTGCAGCTTTCAAGGCCCCTTGAAGGCCGGCGCCGGTTCAAAGCGCTGATTGAGGACATTGATGGTCATGATCTCGTCCTGGTTGAGGATGGTCAGACCTTCAGAGTTCCGTTCGACATGATTGAAAAGGCGCGATTATCGCCACAATTTGACAATTAATTTTTGAAGGATGTTGCCATGGCAAACAAAGAAATCCTGCTGGTAGTTGATGCTTTTTCTCATGAGAAGGACATCGAAAAGGAGATCGTTTTCGCAGCGATTGAGGACGCCTTACGGATGGCGACCATGAAGGGCTATGAGAACCGTATTGACGCGCTGATCAAAATTGATCGCAAGACCGGTGACTACGATACCTTCCGGCGCTGGACCGTAGTTGAATCGGATGAGGGGACGATCGAGGAGCCCTTCAATGCGGAGTTGCAGATGACGCTTGAGGATGCGCGCCAGCGTTTTGGCAGCGCCGAGGTCGGTGGCACCGTGATCGAGCCGATGGATTCCATTGGGTTCGGCCGCATCGAAGCCCAAACCGCGAAGCAGGTCATCGTTCAGCGAGTCCGTGATGCCGAGCGAAGAAAGGTGGTTGAGGCCTACAAGGATCGGGTCGGTGAGCTGGTGACCGGTATCATCAAGCGCGTTGAACGCGGCAATGTCTTTCTGGATCTCGGCAATAACGTTGAGGCCTTTATTCCTCGGGAAGAAATGATCCAACGGGAGGCTGTCCGCTCCGGCGATCGTCTCCGTGGCTACCTCAAGGAGGTCCGCCAAGAGGTCAGAGGACCGCAGCTCTTTGTGACGAGAACATCGCCTGACCTCATCGTTGCCCTGTTTAAGCTGGAGGTGCCGGAGGTGAGCGAAGGCATCATCGAAATTGTCGGTGCCGCTAGGGATCCTGGGGTCAGGGCCAAAATTGCGGTGCGAAGTCATGATCCACGCCTTGATCCTGTCGGTGCTTGCGTGGGTATGCGGGGATCAAGGGTTCAGGCGGTCTCCAACGAATTGGCTGGCGAGCGCGTCGATATCATTCTCTGGAATGAAAATGAAGCCCAGTTTGTGGTGAATGCGATGTCCCCTGCGGAAATCGTCTCCATCGTAATGGATGAAGATCGCCATTCGATGGATATTGCTGTTAGCGATGAGAATCTATCTATGGCGATTGGCCGCGGTGGGCAGAATGTTCGTTTGGCTTCTGAGCTAACGGGATGGACGCTGAACGTGATGAGCGAGACCCAGGCCGAGGAAAAGAGTGAGAAGGAAACCGAGGTCTTGATTCAGTCTTTCGTGCAACAGCTGGATGTGGACGAAGGCGTGGCTGAAATCTTGGTGCGCGAAGGCTTTTCGACCGTCGAAGAGCTGGCCTACGTTCCTGCTAAGGAATTGCTGGAAATCGACGAATTCGACGAGGATATCGTGGAGGAGCTTCGCAATCGTGCTCGGGACTCTTTGCTGATCAAGGCCATTGCCAGTGAGGAGAAGCTCGAACCCGGAGAACCGGCGGCAGATCTTCTGACGATGGAGGGAATGGACTCAGAGCTTGCGGAGGCGCTGGCGGGTCGGGGAGTCACCACCATGGAGGATCTCGCTGAGTTGTCCATCGATGAGATGCTGGATATCAAGGGTATGGACGAAGCACGAGCGGGCCAGTTGATCATGGTCGCTCGCCGGCCCTGGTTTGCGGAAAGTTAACCGAATGCGGAAGAGCAGAGGCTAAGTATGAGCGATTTAACAGTACGTCAACTGGCTGAAGTAGTCGGGATCCCATTGGAGCGGTTGCTTTCTCAGTTGAGTGAGGCGGGCCTCGAGAAGGGAGGTGCCGATGAACTTCTGACCGATACCGAAAAAATGACCTTTCTGAATTTCCTCCGCCAAAGTCATGGCAAGGCAGAAGGGGAGGACCTTAATAATCCGAAGCGAGTCACCCTGCAGCGCCGCACCGTGAGCGAGCTGAAGCAAGGCAAGACAGCGCCCGGCAAGACGGCAAAGACCATCAGCGTCGAGGTCCGCAAGAAACGAACCTATGTCAAGCGCAGCGAACTGCCGGAAGTCAGCGAGCAGCGCCATGAAGTTGAGCAGGCCCAACAAGCCCTTGAGGAACAGCAACGTCGAGACCTAGAGGCCGAAGCGCAGCGCAAGCTTCGCGAAGAGGATGAGCAGCGCAAGGCCGAAGCCCTCGAGCAGCTTCGTCGCGAGGAGCTCGAGCGCATTGCCAAAGAACAGCAGCAGCAGATGGAGGCTGCCAGGGCCGTGGAAGAAGAGTCACTGAAGGTGGAAGAGACCCCGGAAGTGATCATCGATGAGCTGCCCATTGAGCCTTTGATGGACGAGGTGGTCGTTGAGCGTGCCAAGCCGCAACCGGCGCCGATTCGGAATCTCCAGGCGGAAGAAGATGATCGCCGCTCAAAGAAAAAGGAGCGCGAAAAGGGTCTTGAAGATGGACTCGGTCTCGATAGTCTTCGAGCCAAGCCTAAGATGAAGAAGAAGCTGAAGTCAGGCAAGGCTGCGGTCATGCCTGAATCCCGCCATGGTTTTGAACGGCCGACGAGCCCCATGGTTCGTGACGTGAGTATTCCAGAATCGATTACGGTTTCAGAGCTTTCCAACCGGATGTCGGTGAAGGCGCCTGAGGTGATCAAAACACTCATGAAAATGGGGGTGATGGCCACTATTAATCAGATGTTGGATCAGGATACGGCGATTCTGGTCGTTGAGGAAATGGGTCACACGGCCATTCGTCAGGTCGAAGACGTCCTTGAGGCTGAAATTGAAGCGACCCTGAATCTCGCGGCACAGGCGGAACAGACGCCAAGAGCGCCGGTGGTGACCATCATGGGTCACGTCGATCACGGGAAGACCTCCCTCCTTGATTACATCCGGAAGAGCCGCGTCGCCGCCGGTGAAGCCGGGGGCATTACCCAGCATATCGGCGCCTACCAGGTCAAAACCGATCATGGCTCGGTGACTTTTCTCGATACTCCAGGTCATGCGGCATTCACCGCCATGCGGGCCCGTGGCGCTCAAGCGACCGATATCGTCGTCCTGGTCGTGGCTGCTGATGATGGCGTGATGCCGCAAACGCGCGAGGCGATCGATCACTCCCGCGCGGCTGGCGTCCCTATGGTGGTGGCGGTGAACAAAGTGGATAAGCCTGAGGCGGATCCTGAGAAGGTCAAGCATGAATTGACTAATTTCAATGTCATTCCCGAGGAGTGGGGTGGCGATTGTCAGTTTGTTGAGGTCTCGGCCAAAACCGGTCAAGGGATTGATGGGCTGCTTGATGCCATTCTTTTGCAGGCGGAGGTTCTCGAACTCAAGGCCGCCCATACCATTCCAGCGACGGGCGTGGTGCTTGAGTCGAAACTAGAAAAGGGCCGTGGACCTGTTGCCGACATCCTGATTCAGCAAGGTCACCTTAAGAAGGGCGATTTCCTCTTGTGTGGCATGGAGTTTGGGCGGGTGCGTGCCATGTTCAATGAAAATGGTAAGCCTCTCAAGGAAGCGGGCCCTTCTTGCCCGGTCGAGGTATTGGGTCTTTCCGGTGCGCCTAATGCTGGAGATGAGTTCATCGTTGTTTCAGATGAGCGAAAGGCACGCGAAATCGCCATACAGCGTGGATCTCAACATCATCATCAAGGCGGATGTTCAGGGCAGCCTTGAGGCCCTTCGGAGTTCCCTGACGGATCTCTCGACCGACAAGGTCAAGGTGAAGGTCATTGGGGGTGGTGTTGGTGGTATCAGCGAGTCTGATGCGAACCTCGCGCTGGCCTCGAATGCCATCATCATCGGTTTCAATGTCCGCGCTGATTCTGGTGCTAGGAAGCTGATCGAAGACCGCGGCATTGACCTCCATTACTACAGCATCATTTACGAGGCCATTGACGAAATCAAGAAATCTCTCAAGGGCATGCTCGAGCCGGAGTTCCGTGAGCAGATCGTCGGTAATGCGGAGGTTCGTGATGTGTTCCGTCATCCGAAGTTTGGGGCGATCGCCGGCTGTATGGTCACAGAAGGGTTTGTGAAGCGTAATCTGCCGATCCGTGTTCTCCGCGACAATGTCGTCATCTTTGAAGGGCAGCTCGATTCGTTGCGTCGTTTCAAGGACGATGTGGCTGAGGTCAAGGCCGGCATGGAATGCGGGATGGGTGTTAAGAACTACAATGAAATCAAGGTGGGCGACCAGATCGAAGTCTTTGAAAAGGTTCAGGTTCCGAGCTGATGCCTAGAGAGTTTAGTCGCAGTGATCGGGTCGCCTCGCAGATCCAGCGGGAAATGGCAGACATCCTCAGAACCCATGTCAAGGACCCGGAGCTTGGCATGATCACGGTGAGTGATGTTGAACTGAGTCGCGATCTCGCTGTTGCCAAGCTTTATGTCAGTTTTCTGGCGGCCAAATTACCGGTCAAGGAAGCCATTAAGCGATTGATGAATGATGTTCCGGAACTTCGACGTGAGCTTGGCAAAAGAATTAGGATCAGGGTTTTGCCTGAAATCAGGTTTACCTACGATGATTCCATAGAGAGAGGAATGCACATGGATGCCCTCCTTAAGGGCCTTCATGAGGAACCCACGCTCCTGTTGGATGATGATCGAGAGGAATGAGTCAATTTCGTTCAAAGCGCCGCCCCATCCATGGGGTTTTCTTGCTGGATAAAGCCAGTGGTTATTCCTCGAACGCTTCCCTTCAGAAGGTCAAACGACTTTTTAACGCCCAGAAGGCGGGTCATACCGGAAGTCTTGATCCTATCGCCAGCGGTCTTTTGCCTATTTGTCTCGGGGAAGCCACAAAGCTCTCGAGTTATCTCCTTCATTCTGATAAGCGATATGTAGTGAAGATAAGGCTCGGGATTGAAACGGACACCGCGGACATCGAAGGGGCGGTGATCAGTGAAGCTCCGGTCCCACCGCTAACAGCCACCCTGATCGATGAGGTCCTGACGCCTTTTAGGGGAGAAATTACCCAGGTGCCGCCGATGTATTCGGCGCTGAAACATCAGGGGCAAAGACTCTACGATCTGGCTCGAAAAGGGGTTGAGATTGAGCGTGAGCCTCGCCCCATTACCATTTACGAGCTCCTCCTCAAGGACTTTGATGACAGTTCTTTAGATCTTGAAGTTCATTGCTCTAAGGGGACCTATATTCGTTCACTGGCCCAGGATATTGGTCGCGCGCTCGGCTGTGGGGGGCATGTTGAAGTGTTGAGAAGGACTGCTGTGGGCGATCTCCTTCTTGAAAACGCCACCACGGTGGACGTCCTTGAGGCGTTGGAGGGTCCTCTTCGAGAGGCTTCCCTTCAGCCCATGGATGGTTTGGTAGCCCATTTCCCCCGGGTAGACCTCAATGATTCATTGAGTGTGCTGGTCCGCCAAGGAAACCCTGTTTTTGTCGCTCAGGCGCCGACCTCCGGGTGGGTCCGCCTCTATGGCTTAGGGCTTGGATTTATAGGGCTTGGGGAAGTGCTGGACGATGGCCGGGTGGGACCGAGAAGGATCCTTCAGTTGGAGATTCCGTCGGCTTCTCGCATTGAAGCGGGGAGCGATGAGGTCGCCCAAGAGCCTCTTGCGAGCGATGTGATGTGATCCCGTTTGATAACGGGGTCATAGAAAGTTAAAATGGTTTGTTTAGTAGAAGTCAGAGTTTTTAGGAGTCGAAAAATGCCTTATACCGCCACCGAAAAAAGTGCCGTTGTACAAGATTATCAACGTGCCGCGAATGATACCGGGTCCCCTGAAGTGCAAGTTGCGCTTTTGACTGCGCGCATCAATCACTTAACCCCACATTTTGTCGTGAACAAGAAGGATCACCATTCCCGTCGTGGCCTTCTGCGCCTGGTTAACCAGCGCCGCAAATTGCTCGACTACCTGAAGGGAAAGGATGTTGATCGCTACAAGAGCTTGATCGAGAGACTGGGCCTGCGTCGCTAATCCTGAACCTTGAGAGGTTTGTTGTGAATCCAATCCGGAAACAGTTCAAGTACGGCGATCACGTCGTCACCCTGGAAACAGGCGAAATTGCTCGTCAGGCCGATGCGGCCGTGATGGTTGATATGGGTGGTACCGTGGTTCTTGTGACCGCGGTCGGCAAGCGCGAAGCATCGCCTGATACCGACTTCTTCCCTTTGCGTGTGGACTATCAGGAGAAGGCCTACGCTGCGGGCAAGATTCCTGGTGGATTCTTCAAGCGTGAAGGTCGTCCAGCAGAAAAGGAGACACTGACGGCGCGTCTTATTGACCGTCCTGTGCGCCCGCTGTTCCCCGAAGGATTTAATCACGACGTTCAGATCACCGCGACCGTGATGTCCCTGAACCCTGAAATTGATCCCGATATTCCAGCGCTTCTTGGTGCTTCGGCCGCACTGACCCTCTCTGGGATGCCCTTTAAGGGTCCGATTGGTGCAGCGCGTGTTGGCTTTATCGATGAGCAGTACGTCCTCAACCCGACCGCCACCGAGCTAGATGACTCCCTACTCGATTTGGTCGTCGCGGGCACCAGCAACGCGGTCTTGATGGTGGAATCTGAGGCGGACATGCTTTCTGAGGATGAAATGCTGGGCGCCGTCGTCTATGGTCACGAGCAGATGCAGGTTGCTATCCAAGCGATTCGTGAGCTGGCGGATGAAGTCGGTGTTAATCACTGGGAATGGGTGGCCCCCGTTCATGATGAAAGCCTTGTCAAGGCGGTGGCCCATCATGCCGAAGAGGCGATCAAGGTCGCCTATCAGATTGCCGATAAGCAACAGCGTCAGAACGCATTGAAAGTCGCTCGCACTCAGACGGTCGAAGCCTTAACCGCGGATGGTTTTCATACCGCCAAGGTCGTTAAGACGCTGATCGAGGATCTCGAATATAACAGTGTTCGTGCCCGTATCCTTTTAGAATCCAAGCGGATTGATGGTCGGGACCTTTCAACCGTCCGTCCAATTACCATTCGGACCGGTGTTCTGCCTCGGACCCATGGTTCGGCCCTTTTTACCCGGGGTGAAACGCAGGCGCTGGTGGTCGCAACCCTTGGAACCGGCCGGGATGCCCAGTTGATTGATGCGATCGAAGGGGAATATAAGGAAACCTTCCTCTTCCATTACAACTTCCCTCCCTACTGTGTGGGCGAAATCGGCATGATGGGTTCTCCTAAGCGTCGTGAAGTTGGCCATGGGCGGCTCGCAAAGCGCGGTGTTCAGGCCGTCATGCCTGATCAAGAGGAATTCCCTTACGTCGTCCGAGTTGTTTCTGAAATCACCGAGTCCAATGGCTCGAGCTCCATGGCTTCGGTGTGTGGTTCAAGCCTTGCTTTGATGGATGCCGGTGTTCCGACGCTGGCGCCGGTCGCAGGCATTGCGATGGGTCTGATCAAAGAAGGTGATCAATTTGCGGTCCTTTCAGACATCATGGGTGACGAAGATCATCTGGGTGATATGGACTTTAAGGTAGCGGGCAGCGAAGACGGTATCACCGCCTTGCAGATGGATATCAAGATTGATGGCATCACCGCTGAAATCATGCGAAAAGCCTTGGAGCAGGCCAAAGCCGGTCGTCTCCACATTCTCGGTAAGATGGCTGAGGTGCTCTCGGCACCCAGACAGCAAATGTCCGATTTTGCGCCACGGATCGTCAGCTTTAGTATTGACCCCAGCAAGATTCGCGATGTCATCGGCAAAGGCGGTGCAACCATCAGGGCCATCACCGAGGAGACCGGTGCCAGTATTGATATTACCGATGACGGTGTCGTCAAGGTGGCTTCGGTTGATCGTGAGGCGGGTGATGAGGCGCGCCGCCGGATTGAAGCCATTACGGCGGAAGTCGAGGTGGGTAAGATCTACGAAGGCCGCGTTGCGCGCCTGATGGATTTTGGTGCTTTTGTGACGGTTCTGCCAGGCAAAGACGGGTTGGTGCATATTTCTCAGATCTCTGACGAGCACGTGGAGAAAGTGAGCGATAAACTCGCTGAAGGTGACATCGTTCGAGTCAAGGTCTTAGAGATTGATCGCCAGGGGCGTGTACGTCTCAGCATGAAGGCCATTGAAGAAGACGAATAAGACCGCCTCATCGCGGTGCTAAAAAAAGGGGCCATTTGGCCCCTTTTTTATCATCCGATCAACGGGGTTTTAGAGGGCGCCCCTTTTTCCTCGCGGACCATTTTGGGGACGAGGTAGCCTGGTAGTCGTGACAAGAGGGCCTCATAGATCGCTTTGGCTTTTCTTTCCTCGACCTCGAAATGCTGTGTCCCTTGGGCGCGATCTAGAAGGTGGAGGTAATAGGGAAGCACCCCCACCTCAAAAAGACGGTGACTCAAGTGACTTAGGAGATCAGCGTCATCGTTGATACCCTTAAGGAGGACGGTTTGATTGAGTAGCGTGATGCCTTGAAGGCTCAGAGCCTCAAGGGCTTGGTGAACCTCATCATTAATTTCATTGGGGTGATTGGAGTGAATCACCACAATGACCTTAAGGCGTGTCTTTTGAAGAATCGCTAGTAATTCTTGATCGATTCTCGAAGGGAGAACGATCGGAAGTCGGGTGTGGAGTCTCAGGCGCTCAATGCTTGGAATCGCTGCGATGGCCGTAACGAGGGTTCTTAGGCGTTCGTTGCTAAGGACCAAGGGATCCCCGCCACTTAAGATGACCTCCGAAATGGAAGGATCCTCTTTTATTCTCTCAAGACTTAAGGATTCGCGACGTTTTGCGAGCTGTTGCTCCTGATAAGGGAAATTTCGGCGAAAGCAGTAACGACAATGAATGGCGCAGGCACCCGTGGTGATCAAGAGGACACGCCCCTGGTACTTATGGAGGAGGCCAGGCTCTTCGATGGCGTCAAGATCGCCCACAGGGTCTAGATGAAATCCAGGCGCCATCTTGGCTTCCTCGATGCTGGGAAGCACTTGCCTAAGCAGGGGATCTCTTGGATCTCCCAGCTTCATTCTGGCCGCAAAGGATCGGGTGACTTTGAACGCGAAGTCGTTCCGAAGCGCTATCTTCTCCGGTAAGTCATTGGGATCGATGCCAAGGTCTTTTAAAAGGGTGAGGGGATCGATATAGGCATCGGCCAATTGGGCCTGCCAGGTATTTGACATGATCATCGAGCGTTTCTAAAGGCCACCTAGGGGACTTAAAAGCCTTAGGTTATCAAAGCGGGCAACAGTCCATTATAATGCCATGTTTATTCAGGCACATCATAGCTAGAGGCACGAATGGCGACAGTCAGCACCAGTGATTTCAAGGGCGGCATGAAGTTGATGATGGATGGTGAACCCTACAACATCCTCGAAAATGAATTCGTCAAACCAGGGAAGGGTCAGGCCTTTAACCGCGTCAAGTTAAGGAACCTCAAGACCGGCCGCGTGCTTGAGCGGACCTTCAAGTCCGGTGAAACCTTTGAAACGGCCGACGTGGTCGATACCGATATGCAGTATCTCTATAACGATGGTGAGCTGTGGCACTTCATGGTTGTTGAGACGTTTGAGCAGTATGGTGCCGATGAAGCCGCGGTTGCTGATGCCAAGAAGTGGCTGAAGGAGCAGGATATTTGCCAAGTGACGCTGTATAACGGGGTGCCGATTGGGGTGGCGCCACCGAATTTTGTTGAACTCAAAATTACCGAAACCGATCCCGGGGTTCGTGGTGATACCTCAGGCGGTGGCGGCAAGCCAGCCACACTTGAAACCGGGGCTGTGGTCCGCGTGCCTCTCTTTATCGGGATTGATGAGGTCATAAAGGTCGATACCCGGACAGGCGAATACGTCTCACGCGTCAAGTAAGCGCCTACTCCGTGATGATCAAGGTGCGAGGTTTAGATCTCGCACCGACCCTCCCTCATGAAAGACTCAATGCCCTCCTTGTGGGCGCCTTCAAGCCCGCTCTCAGCCATCAGGATGAGGGCTCGTGTCAATCGCGCTATCCGCGAATTCTTTGAGGACCGCGGCGTTCTCGAGGTAGAAACCCCCTTGCTATCTCGGGGAACGGTGACGGACCCAGGCATCACCCCTTTTATCACCGCGTACCACCGCCCAGGATCCCCGCATTCAGAGGATCTCTACCTACAGACCTCGCCTGAATTCGCCATGAAGCGGCTGCTAGCCGCAGGTTCTGGATCGATTTATCAGATGTCCAAAGCCTTTCGGAATGAAGAGCAGGGCCGTTACCATAATCCGGAGTTCACCTTGCTCGAATGGTATCGGGTGGACTTTGATTTGGATCAATTGCTGGATGAAGTCGAGGCACTGATCTTGATGCTGGCGGCATCCCTTGGGAAAGGCCTGACCTCGAGACGAATCAGTTATCAGGCGCTCTTTCTAGAAAGACTTGAATGTGACCCTCTTATATCCTCACACCATGAATTTCAGGCCAAGGCTAAGGCGTTGGGTCTTCCTGAGGCATCGCATCTTTGCGGTGAAGATCGTGCGAGCTGGTTGGATCTTTTGTTCGGTCATTTCATCCAACCTGATCTTGGCCGGGAGGCATTGACGATCGTAACCGATTACCCGGCTATTCTTCCCTCCCTCGCTAGAGCGTGCCCCCATGATCCTCATTACGTCGAGCGGTCAGAGCTTTTTCTCGGGGGGATGGAGCTTGGCAATGGGTTTCACGAATTGAGAGATCCCAAAGAGCAGCGTCAGCGGTTTGAAAGAGACCTTGAGCGACGAAAGCTTCATGGTCAGGTCATTCCGTCCATGGATGAACGGCTTTTGGACGCGCTGGGTGTTGGATTGCCAGCCTGTTCCGGTATGGCTATCGGATTGGACCGTCTACTAATGGCTCTGATCGGATCGAGCTCCCTCGAGGAGGTTATAGGATTCCCGATCGAGAGAGCCTGACCCAGGGAGCTGCCGGCTTTATCGTCCTTTCTGCTTCCAAGGAGCCCGATTTACTCTATAATGGTCGGCTTGCTGGAGAGGTGGCCGAGTGGTCGAAGGCGCACGACTGGAAATCGTGTATACGGCAACGTATCGAGGGTTCGAATCCCTCTCTCTCCGCCAGTACAAAGCCACACACTGGATCGTTAGACCCAAAGGCAGCCTCAGGCCACGCATCACGCGGTGGCTTTTCTTATGGCTCCCTGTCCCAATGGCGGCCAATAGAAGTCGTCTCAAACCCCGTTTTTCCTCAAAATATCAAGACTCTTTTCGGAATCGGGTACCCGTCCTAAATGAGTGGGTTGGGGCGCAAACAGGATGCGGCTTGAACCTTTTGATGGCCTTTCAAGGCTTAGTGATCATGATGGATGATGGCTAAAGTTCTTTCGTTGAAGAAGAGCGAACGCTTGAATTACCGTCCTCTTTGAAAAAGTCCATCCAATTCCTTCAGTGTTAATTGAATCCAGGTCGGCCGGCCATGATTACACTGGCCGCTTCGCTCCGTTTGCTCCATATCTCTAAGAAGCGCATTCATCTCCAAAGTGGTCAGCGGGCGATGTGCTCTGACCGAGCCATGACAGGCGAGGCTTCCAAGAAGGGCGTTAAAGGTCTCTTCCATGCGACGAGATTGTCCATCTTCCTTCAGATCGGCTAAGACATCGCGGATCAACTGCTCTGCAGGACCTTGAGATAGGGCGGCCGGAAGGGCCCTGACCAACAGCGTCGTCGGAGACACCCGGCTAAGATCAACACCAAACTCAAGGAGCATTTCAAAATACTCGCCGGCGATCTCTGCTTCCTGTTCAGTGACCTCGATCCGAATCGGGAGTAACAGCGGCTGGCTCGGAATATTTCCGCTAGCACGCTGTTGCTTTAATTTTTCATAAGTGACCCGCTCATGAGCGGCATGGGCATCGACGAGGATGAGTCCCTTCTCATTCTGAGCGAGGATAAAGGCGCCGTGAAGGTGGGCCAGAGCAAAACCAAGCGGCGCTGAAGCGTTGGGTTGATCGGCGGGTTCTATAGCCTTTAAACGATGACCACTCAGCAGATGGCCATAGGTTTCGACTAATTGATCCACCGGCAGTGGAAGGGTCGTCTGGCGAAATGGGTTCGTTGAATTCCCCATCGAAAAAGCGGTGGTCCCTGATGCTGATGTCGACGTGCTGGTTGGCCTATCATACGATGAAAAAGCGGAACCCTCCTGAATCTTCAAGCTTTCGGCGCTGGCTGAGGCTAAGCTTAAACCCGCCATGGATTGCCCGAGGGCTTTATGGATGGAGCGAAAGATGAAGTCGTGAACCATCCTTGACTCCCGAAACCGGACCTCCATCTTGGTCGGGTGGGCGTTCACATCGACCAGCTGGGGATCGATTTCAAGATAGAGTACATAGAGGGGGTGACGGCCGTGGTAGAGGACGTCCTGGTAGGCCTGTCGCATCGCGACGTTGATCAGTTTGTCACGCACGAGGCGTCCATTGACATAGAAGAACTGCTGGTCCTGTTGGCTTCTCGAAAACGTCGGGAGGCTCACCCAGCCATGGAGGCGGAGTCCTGATGCGGTCATATCAAGAGGAAGACTTTGTTCCAGAAAGTCATTCCCAAGAAGCATGGTCAGCCGCTGATCAACGTCGCGGGCATCGAGAGAAGGCTTTAAACGGAGAATTTCCCGCTGGTTATGGGTGAGGGTGATACCCACATCGAGTCGTGCGAGCGACATGCGGCGAATCAGGGTGTCGATGTGCTGGAATTCGGTTTTTTCAGACTTCAGGAATTTCCGTCGGGCGGGGGTGTTGTAAAACAGATCCCGAACTTCCACCGTGCTCCCCTCAGGGTGGGCCGCAGGGCGCACGTCAAAGAAGGTTTCGGCGCCATCCGTACTGACTTGCCAGGCGTTAGGTTCGCCGCGCTGCCTTGACGTTAGGATCAGTCTTGAAACCGAACTGATGCTTGGGAGTGCCTCACCTCGGAACCCCATGGTGGCAACTTGTTCCAGATCTTCAAGGCTGCTGATTTTGCTGGTGGCATGGCGCGATAGGGCTAGCGTCAACTCGTCCTTGGCGATCCCACTCCCGTTGTCTCTCACCCGAAGGAGTCCTAGGCCGCCTTGTTCTATATCGACTTCAATGCGGTCTGAACCGGCGTCAAAGGCGTTCTCTACCAATTCCTTGACAGCGGATGCTGGTCGTTCAACGACCTCACCAGCGGCGATTTGATTAATGAGCTGGGGGGGGAGGGTTCGAATAGCCATACGCTAAGAAGCAGAAGAGGGATGAGGGGGTATTGTGACGCAGGCCTTGAAGCCTTACAAAGCGTTCAGTTCGAAATTATTTCCTTTACAGGTGGGGATCTGCCCCTTAAATTTCCCCTATTAGACGTCATTTATCATGTTGAGCGATCCCAAGATTTTCCACCAGCGCATCGGGCACTGCCTTTCCAAAGATCGCCACCGGCTCGCCAGAATGCTAGACCGCCTGCTGCCTGATCACAAGGCGGGTCATAACCTCGATGGTGCCCTTGGAGAGCTTGAACAACGCATCCTGGCGTCAGAAGCCCTGGTCGATCGCAGAGTCCAGTCGATCCCAAAAATTACCTATCCAGATCTCCCCGTGTCAGAGCGCCGCCAGGAGATCCTCGAGGCCTTGATGGCCCATCAGGTGATCATCGTTTGTGGAGAGACAGGGTCCGGCAAGACGACACAGCTTCCCAAAATCTGCCTTGAAGCGGGGCGTGGCCGACGAGGCTTTATTGGTCATACCCAGCCCCGCCGTATTGCGGCAAGAACCGTCGCTCTTCGGATTGCCGAAGAGATGGGGCAGCCCCTGGGCCAGGCCGTGGGTTACAAGGTCCGATTTCAAGACCAAAGCCGGCCTGAGAGCCTCATCAAATTGATGACCGATGGCATCTTGCTTGCTGAAACCCCAAGGGACCGGTTTCTCGATGCCTATGACACGCTGATCGTCGATGAGGCCCATGAACGCAGCCTTAATATCGATTTCCTTCTAGGGTATCTCAAATGGCTGTTGCCTCGGCGTCCCGACCTTAAAGTCGTGATCACTTCGGCGACGATTGATCCTGAGCGGTTCTCAAAACACTTTGATGATGCCCCTATCCTCCATGTCTCGGGGCGGACTTATCCGGTGGATCTTCGCTATCGACCGGTCGAGGTGGAAGAGGGGGATGAAACGGATCATCCCGAACAGCAGGCGATATTGGATGCCGTGGATGAACTTTGGCGGGAAAATCCAGGCGATATCCTGATCTTTCTCAGCGGTGAGCGGGAGATTCGGGAGACCCATGAATCGTTAAAGAAACATCATCCTTCAAAATGCGAGATTTTGCCGCTCTATTCAAGGCTCTCCCAATCAGAGCAGGAAAAGGTTTTCAAGCCGATCGGACAACGGCGGATTATCCTCTCGACCAACGTCGCTGAAACGTCTCTCACCGTCCCCGGGATCCGCTCGGTCATCGACACGGGCTATGCCAGAATCAGTCGCTATTCTCACCGCAGCAAGCTTCAGCGCCTGCCCATTGAAAAAATCTCTCAGGCGTCTGCTGATCAGCGCTCCGGTCGCTGTGGCCGGGTCGGTCCTGGGATCGCGATCAGGCTTTATTCGGAGCAGGATTTCATCAACCGCCCGGAATTTACCGATCCTGAGATTTTGAGGACGAATCTCGCCGCAGTGATCCTTCAGATGCATGCGCTAAGGCTTGGCGACATCGCACGCTTCCCTTTTGTCGAGCCTCCGGATGAGCGTTTGATTCGGGATGGCCTCCGAACCCTTCAGGAGTTGAATGCGCTGAATGAGCGCAACGAGATCACGCCGATTGGAAGAGGTCTTGCAAAACTGCCCGTTGATCCCCGTCTCGGCCGCATGCTCATGGCTGCCCGTGATGAAAACTGTCTCTCTGAAATCGCGATCATTGTCTCGGCGCTGAGTGTTCCAGATCCCCGGGAGCGCCCTCAAGATAGGGCCCCTCAGGCAGATCAAAAGCATGCAAGGTTCAAAGATGAGCGCTCGGATTTTGTGGCGTTGCTGAATCTGTGGCGAGATTTTCATCATGAAAAGCAGCATCGATCGAGAGCAAAGTTGCGCCAATACTGCCGCGATTCTTTTCTTTCCTTCGTTCGCATGTCGGAGTGGCAGGATGTCCACAGCCAGATCATGGAAGTGATTAAAGGCGATTTGGGCTTCAAGATGAACGAAGGGCCTGCCGATTATCCGGAGATCCATCGGGCGCTTCTTTCAGGGCTGCTGACCAATGTGGCGCTCAAACAGGAGCAGAACGACTATCTGGGTGCAAGGGGAGTGAGGCTCCACATTCATCCAGGATCCTACCTCTTCAAGGTCAAACCCAAGTGGATCATCTCCCAAGAGCAGATCGAAACGACCAAGGTCTATGGACGAACGGTTGCCGCGATCGAACCTGAATGGATCGAAGCGATTGGCGCCCATCTCATCAAATCGCACTACTATGATCCTCATTGGGAGCGAAAATCTGGACGTGTCGCGGTCCATGAGCGCACCCAATTATTTAGTCTGATCATTCAGTCTGGACGAAAGATTCCCTATGAACGGGTCAATCCAAAGGAAGCTCGCGAGATGTTTATTCGTCATGCCTTGGTGCTGATGGATTATGAGAGCAGGGCGCCTTTCTTTCTTCACAATCTCAAGCTTTTGGAGGAGGCGGATTACCTTCAGCAAAAAGGTCGCCGCGTCGATCTGTTGGTTGATGAGGCTTGGCTTACCCAGTTCTTTGACCAGAAGATCCCCCAGGATGTCGTTAGCAGTGTCACCTTTGAAAAATGGCGGAAGCTGAGTGAATCAAAGGATCCAGGACTTTTGAAGCTCACGCCGGATGACATTACTGTCAAAGTGGATGCGACCCTCGATGCGGTCAACTTCCCAGACCATTGTCAGATCGGATCCATTCGTATTCCACTCCAGTATCGCTTTGAGCCAGGCCATGACGAGGATGGCGTCACCGCCCTGATGCCGCTGCATCTCCTGAATACCCTGGATGAGGCGCCTTTCCGATGGCTAGTTCCTGGAATGCTTCGAGAAAAAGTGGTGGCCCTGATCAAATCCTTACCCAAGACGCTCCGCATCCATTTCGTTCCGGTTCCAGATCATGTCGATCGCATCTTGCCGATGCTGGACATCGGGCGAGGCTCCCTCTACGGGCAATTGTCCATGGCGCTCAAAAAAACAGGGGGTATTGCGGTTGGAACGGACGCCTTTCGGGAGGATATTCTCCCGAATCACCTCCGGATGACTTTTAAGGTGGTGGACGAAGATGATCGGGTGATTGATCAATCCCGCGATCTTGAGGTTCTAAAGCGCCGTCACTCGGGCGATGCCGGAAAAACGTTCCAAAAAATTGCAAGTCAGGCCTATCTTCACACGGGGTTGACTCATTGGTCCTTTGGTGAACTTGGCGACAGTTTTGATGGGGAGCATGAAGGCCGGAAAGTCTATGGATTTCCGGCTGTTGTGGATGAGGGTGAAACGATTGGCGTTCGTGTTCTTGAATCACCCGAGGCGGCTCATCAAGCGCATGAGCGGGGAGTCTCAAGGCTATTACGGATCGTCCTTTCGAAGGAGATAAAGTACATCAAGCGTCAGTTGGTGATTGATGCGGCCGCTGAATTAACGTATCGACAGCTTCAGGGGCATCCTTTTCTTTACAGTAGCCTTGCCAAAAATCGTGAACTCAAAGAAGACCTTCTCGATCGTCTCGTGGCGTCGGTCTTTCTTGAAGGCCAACCCATCATTCGAAGCCAGGAGGCTTTCGATGAACGGGTTCGAGTGGCCCGAAGTGATTTATTGAGCCGGGCAGATCAGATGGTTGAAGCGGCCCGAAAGATTCTGGATCTTTATCGATCGATCCAAAAGGCACTTTCGGGAACCCTGTCAGCAGTCCTTCGGGAGGATATTCAAAAGCAGTTAAGCCGGATGATCTATCAGGGTTTTTGGGTGACCACCTCTTGGGCGAACATTAGTGAAATGCCGAGGTATTTGGGCGCCATCCTTCATCGCTTACAAAAGGCGCCTCAGGATCCCCAAAAGGATCTTCACCAACTGAGTCAGATCGTCCCCTTTTTGGAGTGTTACTGGGCGCTGGTAGAACGCGAACAGGGACGACGTGTCCCCGAGCGTGATGCCTTTCGCTGGCAACTGGAAGAATTTAGGGTGTCCTTGTTTGCTCAGCAGCTGAAGACGCTGGCACCGATCTCGGCGAAGCGCATGGCGGATGCCTGGGCCTTACTGAGCGGCAAGGCCCCTTAGTCGGAGCCTTTCTGGGGGCCAATGAGCTCTAAGGCAAGACCCATATAAGGCGCCAGTTGAGGGATTTGAGGCACCGGAAGTCCCTTGCCGACCACGTGACGGAGGAGGTTGTTGAGCCAGGGGCGATTTGATTCTGCTTGGCCAAGAATGAAGGTATAGCCTTCACCTTGGGGGTGAAGAGCAAAGTGACTTAGCTGGAGGATGATGCTCTCCTTTTCGCCGTAAAGCGTGGCCTCAACACAGAGCGTTCGCTGTCCTAGATCGACGTTAAAGGCGCTGACCTTGGCAATGCCTTTGAGGACAAGGTTAGCGACCATGGTGATCAGCCGTTCAGGGGTCCATTTGATGGCGGTTTTGATTAGTCGTGCGGTCAGGCTCATGGGTGTTCGAATGGGGGGTTTGGTGGATAAGCTTTCGCCCTTAGGGTGGTCCCTGAAGTTTATCTGAAGACAGCCCACCGTCAATCAGTTGCCCAGTGTATTTCGTCAAAGTGTCAGGATATGGGCGCCTTTTAGGGCGTAAAATAGGCCGTACTCATGAATGTTTCCCAAAGGATTCCAACTCTATGAATATCGGCACAGCCCTGACACCGGGAGCGACCCGCGTGATGCTGCTCGGCAGCGGGGAACTTGGCAAGGAGGTCGCGATCAGTCTCCAGCGTTATGGCGTCGAGGTTATTGCTGTAGACCGCTATGAGGGGGCCCCGGCCCATCAGCTGGCGCACCGAAGCCATGTGATCGACATGACTGATAGCGAGGCCTTACGGGCCCTGATTCTCAAAGAGCGTCCCCATTTTGTTGTGCCTGAGATTGAGGCGATTGCGACAGAGGCGCTGGTTGAAATGGAGGCTTTGGGACAAGTCGTGGTGATTCCAAATGCTCGGGCGGTTCGCTTGACCATGAACCGGGAAGGCATCCGGCGGCTTGCTGCAGAGGAGCTTCAGCTTCCAACGTCGCCCTTCGTTTTTACCGACTCGAAGGAGGGGCTTCGGTCCGCGGTGGCGCTTCTTGGCTTTCCCTGCTTCGTCAAACCGATCATGTCTTCATCCGGTAAGGGCCAATCGATGCTCCTGAGTGAGGCCGACATTGAGGCCGCCTGGCATCATGCCCAAGAGGGTGGGCGAGTCCGGAATACACGGATCATTGTTGAGGGATTTATCGACTTTGATTACGAGATCACGCTGCTGACGGTTCGATCCCTCCTGGCTAATGGGGAGGTGGCCATCCATTTTTGTGAGCCTGTGGGTCATTTGCAGCAGGGCGGGGACTATGTCGAGAGCTGGCAGCCGCAACCGATGAGTGACGCGGCCAAGAAGGAGGCGCAGCGGATTGCCCGGGCAGTGGTTGATAATTTGGGCGGCCGAGGCCTTTTTGGGGTCGAGTTGTTCATCAAGGGGGATCAGGTCTGGTTCAGTGAAGTCAGCCCGAGACCTCATGATACGGGAATGGTGACGATGATTACCCAAGCGCAGAATGAATTCGAGCTGCATGCCCGGGCTATTTTGGGGCTTCCTGTCGGGGTCCAGCTTCGTGAGCCTGGGGCTAGTGCCGTCATTTATGGCGGCGTTGATGCCCATGGGATTTCTTATCAAGGACTTCCAGAAGCGTTGCAGGAGGAAGGCGTTGAGGTGCGATTGTTTGGTAAACCAGAATCGTTTCGCCGTCGACGGATGGGGGTGGCGCTTGCCGTTGGGGAGACTGTCGAGGAGGCTCGAGCGCGGGCCCATGAGGCGGCTTCGAAGATTGTGCCGATCGCTTTGGATTAAACCCTTTGGTTCACAAGCTCAAAGATCCATGTAACACTTTCCCTTTCAGGTTTTGATCGCTCACTGAATGCTCCGTTACTTTTTGAACCCTAAACGTTTATGTTGGCTTCTCCTCATGATCGGAGCTCCCCTTCATGCGGATGTCTACAAGATGGTCGGTCGAAACGGCCAGGTGATCTTTTCTGATAAGCCAGCCGGAGCCGGTTACCAGCTGGTCATCAAGTCAAATCGTCCGGCGCCAACCGCCGCTTCCCCAGTCGCCGCCCCTGTCAGTCGTCCGCGAGGGCCTTCAGGCGAGATTATTCTGGGGAATGGGCCGCGCTCCATTCCAGCGCAGTCTCCCCGAGTGGGCGCGCGGCTTGAGCGGGGGCCTCGTCAACTCCAGTATGCTGCTCTGGTTGAGCGGGCAGCCGAGGCCCATGGCCTTGATCCTTGGCTCCTAGACGCCGTCATTCAGGCAGAATCGTCTTATAACCCTCAAGCGGTCTCCCACAAGGGGGCGATGGGTCTCATGCAGTTAATGCCGGGGACCGCTGAACGTTACGGTGTTCGTGACCCTTATGATCCTGAACAGAATATATTTGGTGGTGCGCGCTACCTTCGGGATCTGATGGGGATGTTCGGGTCCGATGTGCGTCTGGCCGTCGCGGCTTATAACGCTGGGGAAGGCAATGTCATGAAATATGGCAATCAGGTTCCCCCTTTCACTGAAACGCAGGGCTACGTCTCCAAGGTTCTTGGTTTTTATCGGCGGACCAATTGATGATGGGTTAGATGGAGGGCTTGTCTTAAGAATTAAGGCAAGATCATGCCAAATTGGTTGAGTAGTCTCGTGAGTGCAATCAGTGGGAGTCCTATGAGGCCGGTTGGGTCCTCGCTTTCGATACGCTCCATGAGCGTAATCCCATAGCCTTCCGCCTTGAAGCTTCCGGCGCAATCATAAGGTGTTTCGCGATCGAGATACCGAAGGATCATCTCTTGTGTAAGGGTTCTAAAGGTGACCCGGGTGACATCCAGGGCCGTTTCGGTGTCCATGGACGCGGCCTCGGTCATAGCCAAACCGGTATAGAACGTCAGCGTCTGGCCGGAGGCAGATTGCAGTTGTTGAAGGGCCTTTTCAGGGGTTCCGGGTTTTCCGATGAGGGTTTTTCCAAGAGAAGCGACTTGATCAGATCCAATGATCAAGCCATCGGTGCGTCCTAAGGCTCCTGCCTGAGATTTTAGGATGGAGAGCCTGACTGCTAGAGCCTCTGGAGATTCCAAAGGCAGGGGGGTTTCATCGACCTCGGGCGCCATGGTCTCGAAAGGAATGCCCAGCCTTTCCAAGAGGATTCTTCGGTAAGGCGATGTCGAGGCGAGAATCAGGCGGTGGGGGTGGGGCATGAGAGGCTTCATGGCGGTGTTTTCTTCTTTTGACACGATTTAGGGTTTAACGCTATCATTGTCCGATTATGCCTGAGCGTTTGCCGGACGTTATTGACCCCATGGGTTTCGCTGAAAAGCGACGCCATCTCAAGGGCGTGATTCCCGTTCTCAAACTTGATCGCCTTGCGGAATTCTTGATGGAGACCGATGGGGAGGTCAAGGTTGACCTGACATTCACTCGGCAAGGGCGCACGGCAACCATCGTGGGTCAGGTTACAGCCGATTTGACGCTGCAATGTCAGTGTTGTCTGGGTCCCATTTCTTGGCCTGTGGCGTGCGAGGTACATCTTGGAATCGTCAATTCCTTGGATGCCGCCATGCAGTTGTCCGATGAGATGGAGCCTTTGTTGGTGACGCCTGATGCAGAGATGCCGTTGGCTGACATAGTTCAGGATGAGCTGATTTTGGCGGTTCCCGCCATACCTCAGCACCCCGACTGTCGAATGCCTTCGCCCGCTGATCCGGCGCCCGAAAGACCCAATCCATTTGCCGATTTGGCGCAACTCAAATCGAAACGATCTATCCAGGAGTAAATCATGGCCGTTCAACAAAACCGCAAGACCCGATCCAAGCGTGACATGCGTCGCTCACATGACGCATTGACGGGTGCGACCCTTTCCATTGAGCCGACAACGGGTGAAACCCACCGTCGTCATCACGTGAGTGCAGATGGTTTTTATCGTGGCCGTAAAGTCATTGCTACGAAGGTTGAGGAAGTCAGCGAGGAATAAGTCGTCGCTGACGTTTCTTCCCCCCTCTTTTTCATTCCGAACAATCACGGCCTGACCTATGTCGCGAAAGCTGACGATTGCGCTTGACGCCATGGGCGGCGACCACGGTCCTGAAGTGACCGTTCCAGCAGCCATCGATAGCGTTTCCCGCTACCCTAACCTGCATCTTATTTTGGTCGGTGATGAAGCGAAGCTTCGCGCTGAACTCGATCGTGGGCGCTCTGCCTTTGGTGATCGGATCCAGGTGCGCCATGCCTCTGAGATGGTCGAAATGCACGAAACGCCCTCCAAAGCGCTTCGCGGCAAGAAAGATTCGTCCATGCGCGTTGCGATTAACATGGTCAAGGACGGGACGGCTGATGCCTGTGTGAGTGCCGGCAACACCGGCGCGTTGATGGCGATCGCAAAATTTGTCCTAAAAACCATTCCTGGTGTCGATCGTCCCGCGATTATCGCGATGTTGCCCTCCAAAACAGGGCATACCCATGTGCTTGATTTGGGCGCGAATGTTGACTGTACTGCCGAGCATCTGTGCCAATTTGCGGTGATGGGCTATGAGTTGGTGAAGGCTGTGGAGAACAATCAACACCCTCGGGTTGGCCTCCTTAATATCGGGGAAGAAGAAATCAAGGGGAATGAGCAGGTGAAGCAGGCTGCTAAGCTCTTGACCGGTACGCATATTAATTTTGTCGGCTTTGTCGAAGGTAACGACATCTTTTCGGGCAATGTCGAGGTGGTCGTGACCGATGGCTTTACAGGGAATGTGGCCTTGAAGGCGATCGAAGGCTTTGCAAAGCTCCTCGGTGGTTCACTCCGCGATGAATTCGGCAGGAATCTCGTCACTAAAGTACTGGGTCTTTTGGCATTGCCCGTCCTTCGAGCCTTCAAGGGCCGGTTTGATCCTCGGCGCTATAACGGAGCCAGCTTGGTCGGCCTTCGTGGCATCGTGGTCAAGAGCCATGGCAATGCTGACCGGACCTCGGTGGCCAATGCGATTCGTGTGGCCATGCTCGAGGTAGAGATGGGGGTTCCTGATCGCATCGGGCAGCGGGTTGCTGAGGTTTTTGCCGAGGAAAGGATCGCGTGACGCGTTATTCAGCGCTTCTGGGGACGGGGAGCTATTTGCCCGAGCGGATCTTGACCAACGAGGAGATTTCACGGAGCGTTGACACCACTCACGAGTGGATTATGGAACGGACCGGTATTGCCGAACGGCGGATTGCAGGAGCCGGTGAAACAGCCTCCAGCATGGGCGAGAAGGCATCTCGGATGGCGCTTGAGGCGGCAGGCCTCGTGCCTGAAGATATCGATCTCATTATCGTTGGGACCGGGACCCCGGACCGCGTTTTCCCGAGTACAGCGTGTCTTCTGCAGCACCGTCTCGGCATTCGGCAATGCGCCGCCTTTGACGTTCAGGCCGCCTGTTCTGGTTTCATTTTTGCGCTCAGCGTCGCCGATCAATATATCCGGGCAGGCTCTGCCCGCCGCGTCCTCGTGGTGGGCAGTGAGCTCAATTCAAAGCTGGTTGACTGGTCTGATCGGTCGACTTGCATCCTTTTTGGTGATGGGGCGGGAGCCGCTGTCCTTGGGGTTTCCGATCACCCGGGGCTCCTGAGTACCCATATTCATTCCGATGGTCAGTATCAAGATCTCCTTTATGTCCCGAATTCGATGGTGACTGGCGATGCCGGGATGGGTGAGGACGACACCCCTTATATCAAGATGCAAGGCAATGAAGTCTTTAAGGTCGCGGTGAATACCTTAGGCCGGATTGTCGATGAAACCCTTGAGGCGAATGGGCTTCAGAAGACCGATGTCGATTGGTTAGTGCCTCATCAGGCCAATATCCGCATCATCACAGCAACCGCCAAGAAACTAAAAATGCCCATGGAGCAGGTCGTTGTGACCGTCGAGCGCCAGGGCAACACCTCGGCTGCATCGATTCCTCTTGCGCTGGATGAAGCCATTCGTGATGGCCGCATTCAGCGTGGTCAAACCGTTCTCATGGAAGCCTTTGGCGGTGGTTTTGCCTGGGGTTCCGCTCTTCTCGTTTATTAAAGTTCATCTTCAAGGACCCTGTTCATGAGTCAATCTGATTCAAGGCTTGCCTTCCTGTTTCCAGGACAAGGATCGCAGTCGGTCGGCATGCTTTCCGATTTAGTTCTCGCCAAACCTCGCGTTTTGAGTCTTTTTAAAGAAGCCTCAGAGATTCTTGATATGGACCTATGGTCCCTCATTGTTGAGGGTCCGGCTGAGCGTCTTAATGCGACGGTGGTCACCCAACCGGCCATGCTGGTGTCGGGTGTTGCCGTTTATCAAGCCTGGTGTGAGGAATCTGATATCCGCCCCGCATGGATGGCCGGCCATAGCCTGGGTGAATATACTGCGCTGGTCTGCTCGGGCGCTTTGGTCTTCAAAGATGCGGTGAAGCTGGTCTTGGAGCGTGCACGATTGATGCAGGCTGCCGTTCCTGAGGGAGTCGGGGCTATGGCGGCCATTATTGGTCTTGATGATGACCGTCTAATCACGGTGTGTGAGGAAGCCTCATCCATGACCCATCAGGTGTGTGCCGCCAATTTCAACGCCCCCGGACAAGTGGTGATCGCGGGTCATTACGAGGCGGTGATTATGGCCGCTGAGGGTGCCAAGGCGTGTGGCGCCAGAAAGGTGGTTATGCTGCCGGTGAGCGTCCCCTCGCATTGTCCCCTGATGGCGGATGCCGCCAGCGAGTTCCGGTCATTTCTCGACGCGACCACATTCCATGCGCCCACGATTCCGGTGATCCATAATGTTGATGTGCTTCCTCATGGCAGCGCCGAGGACATTCGTGATGCGCTTCAAGCGCAGTTGTGCGGCTCGGTCCGGTGGGTTGAAACGATCAGGGCCATGGTCTTGGGTGGGGTGGACCGCTTTATTGAATGCGGTCCCGGCTCCGTCCTTAAAGGGCTCAACAAGCGGATTGTGGCGGATGCTCCGACCGAATCCATTCAAGACCCACTTTCTATGAATCAGGCTAAAGGGCTTTTCCTATGAGTGCTCCACTTGCAATTGTGACCGGCGCCAGCCGGGGTATCGGTCGTGCGATCGCCGAGCGGCTGTCTAAAGATGGATTTTTTGTGGTGGGCACAGCGACCACGGATGCCGGGGCTTCGGCCATTACCGTCTATCTTGAGGAGGCCGGGCTTTTAGGGGTTGGGCGCCTACTGAATGTCGCTGAACCGCTTGGGATCGAAGCGTTTATTGAGGAGGTGACCGAGGCCTATGGGGTTCCAAAGGTCCTGGTCAATAATGCAGGCATCACCCGTGACAACCTCTTGATGAGAATGAAGGATGAGGAGTGGGATGATATTTTAAAGACCAATCTCACGCCGGTCTTCCGTCTCGCCAAAGCCTGTATGCGCGGCATGATGAAAGCCCGTTCTGGTCGTATCGTCAATATCACTTCGGTCGTCGGAGTCACGGGCAATGCAGGTCAAACCAACTATGCGGCCGCTAAGGCGGGCATTATCGGGTTCACCAAATCCTTGGCGAAAGAAGTCGGTTCGCGCGGCATTACAGTGAACAGTGTGGCGCCTGGGTTTATCGATACCGATATGACCCGGGCCTTGTCAGACGATCAGCGGCAAGCCCTTTTGGGTAATATCCCATTAGCGCGACTTGGTTCTCCTGAGGAAATTGCCGGTGCGGTCAGTTTTCTCTGCTCGGCGGATGCGGGCTATATCACGGGTGAGACACTCCACGTGAATGGTGGGATGTATATGGCATAATGCCGGGGCTGGAGAAGTGCCCCGCCATTTCAACGCCTCAAGGTGCCGTCCGAGGGCCGAGTCGCGTTATAATGGCCGAAGGTGCTTTACGGGTCCCAATGAGGCTGTCGGGTTACTCCTTAAGAGAACAACTCCAGTGCCTTTTGGGATCTTGAAGTGCCAGCGGGTGGGTCATTTAGAAAGATAGAAACGCTTGTATTGCCAAGGTTTCAAATTAAAATCACAAACTTCTCGAACGAGATTTAACGACTGAGGATTAAAAATGAGCGATGTAGCAGAGCGTGTTAAAAAGATCGTAACCGAACAGTTGGGCGTGAAGGAGGAAGTAACTAACGAAGCATCCTTCGTCGACGATCTTGGCGCGGACTCGCTGGACACCGTCGAGCTGGTCATGGCCCTTGAAGAAGAATTCGAGTGCGAGATTCCGGACGAAGACGCCGAAAAGATCACTACGGTCCAGCAGGCGATTGACTACATCAATTCTCACGTCTGATCGAAACCCATCCCTTATACCCCGGCAGACTCACTTGTCTTCCGGGGTTCTTTGGTTTTTGGGTGTTCGACAAAGGATTGAGACAGGATGGTGAGTAAGAGACGAGTGGTTGTGACGGGTTTGGGGACTGTGTCGCCGGTTGGGCTGACGGTGCCTGAATCATGGGACAGTGTCCTAAACGGCAGAAGCGGCATCAGACCCCTAGAGGTCTTTGATGTCTCGGAATTTTCCACCCGAATTGGTGGCAGCGTCTGGGGTTTTAATATCGCCGATTACATCAGCGATAAGGAAGCCAAAAAAATGGATGCCTTCATCCATTACGGCATGGCCGCGGGTTGCCAGGCCTTTGAACACTCAGGCATTGAGGTGACTGAAGCCAATGCGGACCGCATCGGTGTCGCGATCGGATCGGGCATTGGTGGGATCACGGGCATTGAAAATGGCCACAATGCGTTTCTCAAAGGGGGTCCTCGTAAGATCTCCCCTTTCTTTGTGCCCAGCAACATCATCAATATGATTTCTGGGAACCTGTCGATCAAATACGGTCTCAAGGGCCCAAACTTCGCCATTGTGACGGCCTGTACCACGGGAACACATAATATCGGTGAGGCCGCCCGAGTGATTCGCTATGGGGATGCCGACGTCATGGTGGCTGGTGGCGCCGAAATGGCCACATCACCGACCTCGCTGGGTGGCTTTGCATCGGCGAAGGCGTTGTCGCGTCGTAATGAGGAGCCATTGATCGCCAGCCGTCCTTTTGATCAGGATCGTGATGGCTTTGTCCTCAGTGATGGTGCGGGGGTTTTGGTACTCGAGGAGCTCGAACACGCTCGCCGACGGGGCGCAACGATCTATGCCGAATTGATTGGATTTGGGATGAGTGCGGATGCCTATCACATGACACAGCCCCCCGCTGATGGTGAAGGCGCTGCCCGTTGTATGCAGCATGCCCTGAGGGATGCGGAGATCAATCCGGCGGATATCGATTACATCAATGCGCACGGAACTTCAACCCCGGCAGGGGACGTGGCTGAAACCCAAGCGGTGAAGACCGTTCTCGGGGATCACGCCTACCGGGTTGCGGTCAGTTCGACTAAATCGATGACCGGCCACATGCTGGGTGCAGCGGGCGGTATTGAAGCGATCTTCTCGGTTCTGGCGTTGAAGGAACAGGTCGCACCGCCGACCATCAACCTCGATCATCCCGATCCTCAATGTGATTTGGACTACATTCCCCATCATGCTCGAGAAATGCCGCTTAAGATCGTGATGTCGAATTCCTTCGGGTTTGGTGGAACCAACGGCACCTTGATCTTTAAGCGTTACGACTAGGCCAGAATCCCTGTGAAGCCGCGCCAGTCATTGTCAACGGTGAGGCGCGGCACACGATGACCACTTGGGTGAATGGTGTCCCTTCGAAGACCATTGATCTTAGGGACCGCGGTTTCCAATATGGTGACGGTGTTTTCACAACCCTGCCCTTGAGGGATGGGGCCCCACTGTTTCTTGACCGCCATCTCAAGCGCCTATCAAGAGATGCCGCGCGCCTTCACTTGCCTCCTCTTGAACTTGACCCACTGCGCCTTGATATCCGGGCGATCAGCGCCTCTGAGCGCTCGGGCATTCTCAAAATACAAATCACCCGAGGGATGGGCGGCAGGGGCTATCAGTCCCCTGATCCTGTGGAACCCACGATTGTCCTCCAGCTTCATCCGGAACCAAAACAAACCGACGATTGGGGCGAGGGGGTCAGGGTCACCTTGCTCCATACCCGTCTGGGGCTTAATCCTTCCCTCGCCGGGATCAAGCATATGAATCGTTTGGAGCAGATCATCGGCCGCGCCGAATGGCGCGATGATGCGATTGCCGAGGGTCTGATGCTGGACCTTGAAGATTTTCTGATCGAAGGGACCCGAACCAATGTATTTTTGGTGAAGGATGATGTTCTCTTGACCCCCTTACTGGACCGATCGGGAATTGCCGGCGTGATGCGCTCCTTGATGTTTGAGGGGGGTGATGCTCTCGGTGTGGCGGTCAGGGAGTGCCGCTTGACCTTAAACGATCTGATGGCGGCTGATGAAGTCTTTTTGACCAACAGCGTGATCGGGATCTGGCCGGTCAGTGCCATCGATGCACTGACGCTGGCGGTCGGCCCCTTCACGATGAGGATGATGGCATGGTTGAAAGCAGCAATAAAAAGCGATCAAGCCGCCTCTATCGGCTAGGCCTCTTGGCGGCGGCCGGAGCCCTCTTGATCCTTGGGCTTTATGAGGACGCCACGATGACCCTCGATAGTCCCCTGAGGATGAATGAGCCGGTGACGATTTCCCTTCGAAAAGGCGACGGTCTTTCGGTATTGGCTGAACAGTTAAAGCAAAAGCAGCTTCTGGTCGAGCCTTTCTGGTTCAAGCTCTTGGTCCTTCGCACGGGAAGTCTTCAGCGCCTGAGGTTCGGGGTTTATCGGGTGATGCCGGGGACGACCCAGCGAGGACTGTTAGATCTCATCGTCAGAGGACGAACGGTTGAGACACCGATCACGATCGCAGAGGGTCTTCGGTTTGAGGATCTGATTCAGATCCTGAAGGAACAAGACACCCTTCGCCATGACCTAAAGGATCAGGCGTATCTTGATATCATGCGCGCGCTTGGTGAGCCGGACGCTCATCCTGAAGGGCAGTTCTTCCCCGATACCTACTATGCCTCTGAAAGGACTACGGAGCTTGATATTCTAAAAAAAGCGCACAAGAAAATGCATGCGGTTCTTCAAGAGGAGTGGCAGGACCGTGCCCCAGATCTTCCTCTGGCATCTCCCTATGAAGCCTTGATTTTGGCGTCCATTGTTGAAAAAGAAACCGGTCATCCTGAAGAGCGGGCTGAGATTGCGGGTGTCTTTGTTCGTCGACTTCTTCAGGGCATGCGCCTTCAGACAGACCCCACGGTGATCTATGGGATGGGGGAAGCGTACCATGGCAACATCCGGAAAGAGGATCTTCGCAGGGATACCCCTTACAACACCTATACTCGAAACGGTTTACCACCCACACCGATCGCGCTGCCGGGACGTGAGGCTATCCATGCGGCGCTCCACCCGGCGGCGGGGACGAGTCTCTACTTTGTGGCCCGTGGCGGTGGCCGTCATCGTTTTTCCTCGACATTGGAGGAGCATGAGCGGGCCGTGGATCAATTTCAACGACACCCTGAGAGGCCATGACCGGAAAATTGATTACCCTTGAAGGGGGTGAGGGTGTGGGTAAAACCACGAATCTCGCTTTCATTGAGCATTATTTCGAGGATCGCGGCATCCCTCTTTTAAGGACTCGGGAGCCAGGTGGGACCCCTTTGGGTGAAAACATCCGTGAGCTCTTGCTTCAGGGTGATGCGATGGATCTCAAGGCGGAGCTCTTGTTAGTGTTTGCCGCTAGAGCCCAGCATATCTCAGCCGTGATTCGGCCGGCACTCCAGCAGGGTACCTGGGTTCTCTCCGATCGATTTACCGATGCGAGCTACGCCTATCAGGGCGGCGGGCGGGGTATTTCTTTTCAGATGATTGAAACCCTTGAAACCTGGGTTCAGGAAACGCTTGAACCTGACCTCACGCTCCTTTTGGATCTCCCGGTAGAGACCGGGATGGCCAGGGCCAGAGACCGTGGTCAGCTCGACCGGTTTGAATCAGAACAACTTGATTTTTTTGAGCGCGTCAGAGGCGCCTATCTCGCGAGGGCCAAGGCCTATCCCGAGAGATTTCGACGGATTGATGCTTCAGCGTCCCTTGAATCGGTGCAGGCGCACATCAAGAGCCATCTCGACGCCTTTGTAGAGGGCAAAGAATGATCGCCGAACCGGCGCTTTACCCCTGGCTTCAGACCGCTTTTGATCATCTTGATGCTTTGAGGCGTGATGACCGGGTTCCTGGCGCTCTCCTTATCCAAGGTGCCGAGGGGCTGGGCAAACGTTCTTTGGCGCTGCACTTTGCGGCCCGCCTGCTCTGCCTTGAACCCTTCAATCCCTCACCCTGTGGGGTCTGTCAGGGCTGCCATCTCTTTAAGGCTGGGACCCACCCCGATCTCACAACCCTCGAGCCGGAGGAAGTGGGTAAGATCATCAAGGTCGATCAGGTGCGAAAGGTGATACAAGACCTCGGTCTCATGTCGCTTTACCATGGTTATCGGGTGATCGTGATCGATCCAGCGGATCAAATGAACCAGAATGCGGCCAACGCACTCCTTAAAACGCTGGAGGAGCCAGCGCCTAAAAACCTGATCATTTTGGTCACGCATCGTCCTCATCGGTTGCTGGCAACCATTCGAAGTCGTTGTCAGACCTTATCGATTGCACGACCTAAAAAGGACATCGCGCTGGCCTTTATCAAAGAGAAAACGACCATTTCAAGCCCCGAGCGGCTCTTGAGTTCTGCGGAGGGCTCGCCACTGAGGGCCCTTGAGATGGCTGAAAAAGGCTTATTGGGTATTCGAGATCAACGCTTTGAAGCTTTCAGCCAGGTCCTCAAGGGTCAGGAAGATCCGGTGGCGATGGCTCAAACTTGGGCAGAAGAATCGCCTTTTGAAACCCTTGATTGGGTTTTATCGTGGCTTCTCGATCTGGTTCGACTTGGCTTATCGGATGAGGCGCCGGCACTCCTCAATGAAGATCTAGGTGAGGCCCTTAAAGAACTGATTAAGGGGCTCGACGTCGGAGAACTGATCCATTACCGCGATGCCGTGTCAGGTTACCGCGCTCAGCTCGAGACCACGGCTAACCGCCAGTTGATTTTCGAAGCCGTTCTGATTCGCCTTTCGGCCCTAAGCCCCTATCAACGGGTCGCTCAAAGGCCCAAAGTCGCCTCTATTTAATCCGCATTCCAGGCTCAGCTCCTTGGTCCGGGAACAGGATGAAGGGGCCCCCTCGCTCATCGCTGGCTGCGAGCACCATGCCTTCAGAGACACCAAACTTCATTTTTCGGGGAGCGAGATTGGCGACCATGACCGTTAGTTTGCCCTCGAGCACTTTGGGATCGTAGGCCGATTTGATCCCTGCAAAGACCGTTCGGGTTTCGGTTCCAAGATCAAGGCTCAAGCGCAGAAGTTTTTCTGCGCCCTCAACATGATCCGCCGCCACGATTTTTGCGACCCGGAGATCGATCTTGGTGAAATCATCCATCCCGATCGTCTCTGCGATCGGGTTGCTGTTGGCTACAGGCGTCGCCGATGGGGCCGTAGCCTCCAGATTCTGCCGGTTGGATTCAATGAGTTGCTGAATTTTTTGAGGTTCCACGCGGGTCATCAGATGCTCATAAGGGAGGATGCTTTGGGGTGAGCGTTCAAGATCCGACCACAAAAAATCCCGCGCCATGCCAAAGAATTCTCGGGCAACCCGATGCGTCAACTGTGGCAAGAAGGGAGCCAGGAGAATCGACAACGCATGGAAGCCATGAAGACTTCGGGTGCAGATCCTCAGGAGGTCCTTTTCGGGGTTCTCCGTCTTAGCTACCTTCCAGGGTGCTTGATCGTTGACGTACTCATTGATGCTATCGGCGATTCGCATGATCTCCCGAGTGGCCTTCGCGTAATCGCGCTGTTCATAAGCGTCTGAAATGGATAAGGCGCTATCAGTGATCATCGCCATCTGAGTCCTTCCATCAGCGCTTGAAACAAAATCGGGATCTAGCTGACCGTCTAAGAACTTGGTCACGAAACCTGCGGTTCGGCTGGCGATATTGATGTACTTTCCAACCAGATCAGCATTCACCCTGAGAGCAAAATCTTCAAGATTGAGATCAATGTCTTCCATGCTGCCATTGAGTTTGCAGGCATAGTAGTATCGCAGCCATTCGGGGTTGAGGCCCTCTTGGAGATAACTTTCGGCGGTAATAAAGGTCCCTCTCGACTTGGACATTTTTTCGCCATTCACCGTCAGAAAGCCGTGGGCAAAGATCTTGGTGGGTGTTCTAAAATCCGCATGCTCTAGCATCGCCGGCCAGAAGAGGGCATGAAAATAGAGAATATCCTTCCCAATAAAGTGATAAAGCTCGGCATCGCTTCCCTGTTTCCAGTAAGCGTCAAAGTCGATTCCCTTCACTTCGGCGTATTTCTTAAAGCTCCCCATGTAGCCGATTGGAGCATCAAGCCAGACATAAAAGAACTTGCCAGGAGCCCCAGGGATCTCAAATCCGAAATAGGGAGCATCGCGTGAAATATCCCAATCGGCAAGGCCCGCTTCAAACCATTCCGCCATCTTGTTGGCGGCTTCCGATTGGAGGTGACCGGCCCGTGTCCAGGTTTTGAGGAAGTCTCCACACTGACCCAATTTAAAAAAGTAATGCACAGATTCTTTCCGAATCGGGGTGGCGCCTGAGATGGCTGACACTGGATTCAGGAGATCGGTCGGCGAATAGGTCGCGCCGCACGCCTCGCAGGAGTCGCCATACTGGTCTTTAGCGTGACATCTGGGGCATTCCCCTTTAATGAAGCGATCCGGTAGGAACATTTCCTTGAGGGGATCGAAGTATTGCTCGATCGCACGGGATTCAATGAGTCCACGCTCTTTCAGGCGGCCGTAAATCGTTTCTGCTAGCGTCCTGGTTTCCGGAGAATGGGTGGAATAGTAATGATCAAAGGCCACATAAAAACCTTTGAAGTCTCGCTCATGTTCAACCTGAACCCGCTGAATGAGGGCCTCTGGAGTGATCCCCTCCTTTTCAGCCCGCAGCATGATCGGCGTCCCATGGGTGTCATCTGCACAAACATAATGGCACGTGTGCCCCCGCATCTTCTGGAACCTTGCCCAGATGTCGGTCTGGATGTATTCCACCAGATGACCGAGATGGATCGGACCATTGGCATAGGGGAGGGCGCTAGTGATGAGAATGTGACGGGCTTGAGTCATCTTGGGCTTCCTTCACCGCACAGAGGGTGCGGTCTTACATGGGGGGTTATCAGGGATTCAGGAGGGATCGAGCTGTCTTTTACCGGCCCAATCTTTGGCAAACTGTGAGGCAACCCGGCCGCTCCTAGAGCCCCGAAGCAACGCATAGGCCAATGCCTCGGTTCGGGCAGATTCTCGGTCCTTCTGAAAGCCAAGGCGCTCGAGCCAGTATTCGACAACGTCGAGATATTGTTGCTGATCAAAGGTGTGAAAAGCGAGCCAGACTCCAAATCGTTCTGAGAGCGACAGTTTTTCTTCTACGGCTTCACCCTGATGGAGTTCCCCATCGACCCAGCGAGCCTGATGATTCTCTTCAAGATACTCCGGTAACAGATGGCGACGATTAGAGGTCGCATAAATCAGGAGGTTACTCGGAGGCTGAGCCATGGACCCTTCCAGAATGGCTTTGAGAGCCTTGTAGTTGGCGTCATCCGCCTCAAAGGAAAGGTCGTCGCAATAGAGAATGAATTTCTCCGGACGATCCTTCAGCAGGGTCTGAATGTCGGCGAGTTCTTGAAGGTCTTGTCGAGCGACCTCAATAATTCGGAGTCCTTCATCGCCATAAGCGTTCAGAAGGGCCTGGATCAGTGACGACTTTCCGGTACCACGGGCGCCCCAGAGGAGCGCGTTGTTAGCGGGTAGTCCCTTCAGAAACTGCCGGGTATTCGAAATAAGGGCGGCCTTTTGACGATCGATCCCTTTGAGATCCTCAAGGCGGATCGTTTTGATGGGATCAATCGGGGATAAGGGACAGGGCTTATCTTGACCCAGCCAGCGAAAGGCCCGGCCTGATGCAAGATCCGGAGGGCTCGGTGGGGTTGGAACCAGCTTCGCCAAGGTGGCGTTGAGCTGCCTTAATTCCAGGAGGACCTGTTCCAGCATCCTGAGTCTCTCACCTACTCGCTATCCGGTTTGGGTTTAGCCCGATATTTAGACGGCGGTAGGACGAGGCCTTCGACTTTCTTCTTACGGGTCGGTGGTTTCTTGTCGCTGGGCTTGTCGCTCCCATAGCTCCGTTTTGGGCCTGGGGCCGGTTTTCGGGCGCCGGCTTCGACCGGTTGCAGGTTGATTCTTTGGCCCCGAATGAAGGTTCTTGAGAGCGCCTGGAAAACCTCATTCGGAAGGCCTTGTGGCAGTTCTACCGTGCTGTAGGTATCAAACAGTTTGATGGAGCCGATTTGGCGGGCACCGATACCGCCTTCATTGGCGATGGCCCCGACAATGTCCTTCGGCATGACGCCGTGGGACCGCCCCACATCAATGGTGAACTGGCGCAGATCGCCTTCTGGCCGCTTGAAATCAGGGGTGTCCCGATCGCGCCTTTGAGATTGTCGAGGTTCTGGGCGGTCGCGGCCTCGTGGCCGATCATCCTGAAAGTCTCTGGAGTACTCTCGTGTCGGTGGCTCGGGTTCATCGCTGACGGCTAAGGGGCGGTCGCGGTAGAGGAGATGGGCGATGGCGGCTGCAAGATCCGCCGCTTCGCCAACGTTTTCAGTCACCATGCTGTCAATGAGACCCCGATAGAATCCGAGATCTTGATTCTCCATGGTTTCAATCAGCTGTGATTTGAACTGCTCAATGCGCTTGTCGGCGATGTCCCTGAGGGTGGGTAGTCGCATCTGCTGGATAGGTTGGCGAGTGGCCCTTTCAATGGCCATCAGCATTCTCCGCTCGCGCGGTGTCACAAAGAGAATGGCCGTTCCCTTGCGGCCGGCACGGCCGGTCCTTCCGATGCGGTGGACGTAGGTCTCCGTGTCGTAAGGGATATCATAGTTGACGACATGGGTAATCCGTTCAACATCGAGACCGCGGGCAGCGACGTCGGTTGCAATGACGATGTCGAGAGCGCCTTTCTTGAGGCGGTCGATGACTTTCTCTCGAAGGATTTGGGTCATGTCGCCGTTGAGTGCAGCCGCTTCATAGCCTCTGGCCTCGAGCTTTTCCGCGAGTTCGACAGTTTCAGTCTTCGTCCTGACAAAGATGATCATGGCATCAATGTCGTCGGCGTCGAGAATCCGGGTCAGGGCCTCCAGTTTCTGAAGACCCGAGACGAGCCAAAACTGTTGATTGATGGCTTCGACCGTGGAGGTCTTGCTCTGAATCTTGATTTCGGCCGGATTGTTGAGGTGTCGGTTGGCGATTTTCTTAATCACCGGAGGCATGGTTGCCGAAAACAAGGCGGTCTGTCTTGTTTCTGGTGTGTGTTCGAGAATCCATTCAACATCCTCGATGAAGCCCATACGGAGCATTTCATCGGCCTCATCGAGCACCAAGGTCTGCAGATGATCGAGATTAAGGGTTTCCCTCCGGAGGTGGTCCATGACGCGCCCAGGCGTGCCGACAATGACATGAACACCGCGGGCCAGCTGGCGAAGCTGCTGCCCCATCCCTTGTCCGCCGTAAACCGGGAGGATATGGAATCCCTCGATGTGCCGAGCGTAGGTCTGGAAGGCTTCGGCGACCTGGATGGCGAGTTCGCGCGTGGGTGCGAGGACCAGGGCCTGGGGAACCCTCTTGGAGACATCAATTCGGCTCAAAATGGGCAATGCAAAAGCGGCGGTCTTACCGGTCCCGGTCTGGGCTTGACCCAAAAGATCACGGCCCGCCAGAAGGTGAGGAATGCTCGCCGCCTGGATGGGGGAGGGGGACTCATAACCAATCTCCCGAACGGTCTCAAGGATCGCGGGGGAAAGTTGTAAGTCATCAAAGGATAGGGGGGTGTCGGTCATGGATCTTCGTGCACATTGAATACAGGACCGGTCATCCGCCACCTGGCAGGATGACCGGAAAGACCTGCGAGGCATTCCCGCAGGCTGAAGGGTCCGCTCAGACCGTCAGGGGTTTGTAGCGGAGGCGATGAGGATTATCGGCCTCGTCACCCAAGCGGCGTTTACGGTCCGCCTCATAATCAGCATAGTTGCCTTCGAACCAGACCACCTTGCTGTCACCCTCAAAGGCCAGCATATGGGTGGCAATTCGGTCGAGGAACCAGCGATCATGCGAAATGACGACGGCACAACCAGGGAAGTCAAGGAGGGCCTCTTCGAGCGCTCTTAAGGTCTCAACGTCAAGGTCATTGGTCGGTTCGTCCAAGAGAAGAACGTTACCGCCACTTTTGAGAAGTTTCGCAAGATGGACCCGGTTGCGCTCACCGCCTGAAAGGTCGCCGATGCGTTTTTGCTGGTCCGAACCTTTAAAGTTGAAGCGTCCGCAATAGGCGCGAGAGGGTGTCTGATAGGTTCCCACCGTGATCATGTCGAGACCGTCTGAGATCTCTTCCCACACGGTCTTGTTGCCATCGAGATGATCACGGGTTTGATCGACATGGGCGATTTTGACTGTATCACCGATACGGATAGTCCCGGCGTCCGGAGACTCGACCCCAGCCATCATCCGAAAGAGGGTGGTTTTACCCGCTCCGTTCGGACCGATGATGCCGACGATACCGCCCGGCGGCAGCCTGAAGCTCAGGTCTTCGACCAGCAGTCGATCGCCAAAGCCTTTTTTGACGCCTTCGGCTTCGACCACGACATCGCCGAGGCGAGGGCCAGGTGGAATATAGATTTCTTTGGTTTCATTGCGGGCCTGGGTTTCCTGACTCGAGAGTTCTTCGAAGCGGGCCAGACGAGCCTTGCTCTTGGCATGGCGCCCCTTGGGATTTGTTCTTACCCACTCGAGTTCGGCCTTCATGGCTTTCATTCGAGCGCTTTCCTGTTTTTCCTCGATCTCTAGGCGCTTTTCCTTCTGTTCCAGCCAGGTCGAGTAGTTGCCCTCCCATGGAATACCATGGCCTCGATCGAGTTCAAGGATCCAGCCGGCGACGTTGTCGAGGAAGTACCGATCATGGGTGACGGCGATCACGGTCCCCGGGAAGTCATGAAGGAAGCGTTCCAGCCAAGCGACCGACTCGGCATCCAGATGGTTAGTCGGTTCATCCAGAAGAAGCATGTCAGGGCTTGAGAGGAGCAGCCGACACAAGGCGACTCGTCGACGCTCACCGCCGGATAGCTTGGTGACATCAGCATCCCAGTCGGGAAGCCGAAGGGCATCAGCCGCCATTTCAAGCGTCCGCTCAAGATTATGGCCATCGCTGGCCTGAAGGATGCTTTCAAGGCGGCCCTGTTCAGCGGCCAAGGCATCAAAATCGGCATCGGGCTCGGCGTAGGCGGCATAGACCTCATCCAGTCGCTTGAGCGCATCATTAATATGAGAGAGCGCTTCTTCGACGTTTTCGCGGACATTCTTATGAGGGTCTAGCTGAGGTTCCTGCGGAAGATAACCGATATTGATATCGGACTGCGGCCGCGCCTCGCCATTAAATTCGGTATCGACACCCGCCATAATTCTCAGCAGGGTGGATTTACCCGAGCCGTTGAGGCCGAGGACGCCAATCTTGGCGCCAGGGTAGAAAGACAGGGAAATATCCCTCAGAATCTCGCGTTTGGGAGGGACCACCTTGCCCACGCGGTTCATGGTATAAACGTATTGAGCCATCTCTTTTGAGCACAGGAAAGCGAAGTGAAGGCCATGTTCCAGTCAGGCTCCCAAGGTCGCTGGAGCCGGAAAATGACGTATAACGCCTGATTATCCCACATCCTGGGCCTTGGTATGGAACTGTTTTGGCGGTCGCTCGCCGGATGAGCACTTAAAGTGGTGAAGGAGCAGGGCCAGGAGATGCTTCAATTAACGGCACAATCAGAGCCCTCTGGAGTTTCAGGGATTGAAGCTAGCGAGTGGAATCGACTGACGGGGACAGACTTACCCTTTCTCCGGCATGAGTTTCTGGCGGCACTTGAATCCAAGGGTTGTCTTGGGGAGGCAGTGGGCTGGATTCCTTGCCCTCTTGTCCTCAAGGATGCTAAAGGCCATCTCCGAGGGGCCTTGCCGCGGTACCTTAAATTCAATTCCTTTGGCGAATTTGTGTTTGATTGGTCATGGGCTGAGGCCTATGAGCGAGCCGGGCTTTCCTATTATCCAAAGCATGTCGTTGCCGCGCCTTTTACCCCGGCCACGGGGACGAGACTGTTGACCGATCCATCCCTTTCCTCTCAGGACACCGGCCGGGCGCTGATGGCTCATGCGGTTGAAATGACTCTTGATGCGGGCGTTTCATCGCTGCACTGGCTGTTTGCGACGGATCCTGAGCTTTCGGAGCGTTCTGATTTTCTCCCACGCTGGGGTTGTCAATTCCACTGGGAAAACCAAGGCTACCCCGATTTTGAGGCTTTTCTGGCGACCATGACGTCAAAACGCCGAAAGGAAATCCTGAGGGAGCGGCGTCAGGTTGAGGAGCGAGGTCTCGAGCTGGTTTGTCTTTCAGGGCTTGAGGTCAGTTCCAAGGAATGGCAGACCTTCCACGCGCTTTATCGAGGAACCTTTGATAAACACGGTAATTATCCAGCGCTGACCCTCGATTTTTTTAAGGAGATTGCCTCTACGATGGGGGATCAGGTGCTGCTGGTGGTGGCCCGACGTTGCGACGAGATGGTCGCCGCTGCCTATTTTCTGGTGGGCTCTGACACCCTTTACGGGCGTTACTGGGGCTGTGTTGAAGAAGTCCCGGGGCTTCACTTTGAGGCGTGTTACTACCAAGGGATTGAATACGCCATCGCCAAGGGCTTAAAGCACTTTGAGCCTGGGGCTCAGGGGGAGCATAAGATCAGTCGCGGTTTTCTGCCGACCACAACCCTCTCCTATCACTTCATTCCAGACCCGAGGTTTCGTGCGGCCATTGCCCGTCACCTTGCGTTCGAAAATCCGCGGGTTGAGGCCTATCGGAGTGCACTCATGGCGCGTTCTCCTTTCAAGCTGGCCATCCCGTGATTCCGCATCTTGATCCAAAAAATCCCCATCAGGCGTTTCCGTCTGGGGATCAAGCGCTCGAAGAGCCCAATGGACTCCTCGCCCTCGGGGGCTGCCTCTCTAAGGAGCGCTTAGTCAACGCCTACCGACAAGGCATCTTTCCCTGGTTTAGCGAGGGGGAACCGATTCTTTGGTGGTCCCCGGACCCCCGCTTCGTGCTCCTCCCGGATCAACTGAAGGTGTCAAAAAGTCTTCGGCAACAGCGTCGAAAGCCTCTGTGGGAGGTCACCCATGATCGGGCCTTTGAAGCCGTGATGGCGGCCTGTGCTGAGCCAAGGCGGGATGGCGAAGGGACTTGGATCAGCCCTGCGATACAAAAAGCCTATCGGGTCCTGCATCATGAGGGGATCGCCCACTCCTTTGAAGCCTGGCAGGAGGGGGTTCTGGTCGGAGGTCTTTATGGCGTGGCCCTAGGTCAGGTCTTTTTCGGGGAATCCATGTTTCATCGGGTGACTGATGCCTCGAAAGTCGCCTTCGTAACGGCCGTAGAGCGCCTTCGAGCCTGGGACTATCAACTCATCGATTGTCAGGTTCAGACCGATCACCTCTCAAGTCTTGGGGCCCTTCCCATGCCCCGCACTGAATTTCTTCTGGTGCTGAACAGGCTCTGTGGTAAGCCGGTTTCCGCGTCGGCCTGGGGTGTTTCCAAGTGAGCACTCTTGCCTTGTATCTCGGGCCTTTAGAGCCCTGTCCCTATCTCGATGGGCGGATCTCCCAAATGGCGTTTCTTGCCCCGGATGCCGTCGTCACCCCCCACCTCTTTAGCGTCTTGGTGGCGCATGGTTTCCGCCGCAGCGGATCGCTGATCTATCGTCCCCAGTGCCCGAACTGCAACGCGTGTGAGCCGGTGAGGATTCCGGTTAACCAATTTAAGCCGAGCCGGACGCAGCGACGGAGCGAAAAGTATTTTGCCGATGTCATCGTGGTCGAGCGCCCAGCGATCTTTAATGCTGAGCATTATGATCTTTATCGGCGCTATCAGATGGCGCGACATCCAGAGGGCAACATGGGTCAGGCGGGACCTCAGGAGTACATCGATTTTCTAGCCAATGATCGCTTTGAAGGGACGGTGTTCTTGGAGTTTATCCACGGCGATCACCTCATGGGTGTCGCAGTCGTTGATGAATTGGATCAGGGTTTCTCCGCGGTCTATACCTTCTTTGACCCCGATAGCACCGCCGGTAGTCCAGGCACTTTCGCCATTCTTTGGGAGATCAAGGAATTGATCCGGCGGGGAAAGCCTTGGCTCTATCTCGGATTCTGGATCGAAGCCTCCCCTAAGATGCGCTACAAATCTCGCTTCAAGCCTCTTGAGCGACGCTTGGAGTCGGGTTGGATCCCGGTTGAATAATCAAAAATAAGGAGATCATGGAGGCAAAGTCGGGCTTGATGCCGGCTGTGGTAGAATGGTGGTTTTTTTAGGATGGGGCTTAAAGGCTTCTTCCGAGCCAGCAAGAGAGTTTATGTCGAAAGAAGATCATATCGAGATGGAAGGGAAGGTGATTGAAACCCTTCCGAATACCACCTTCCGGGTAGAGCTAGACAATGGACACGTTGTCATGGCCCACATCTCTGGGAAGATGCGTAAGCACTACATCAGGATTCTGACAGGGGATCGGGTTAAGGTTGAAATGACCCCTTATGACCTTTCCAAGGGCCGTATTACCTTCCGTCAACGCTGATTAAGGCTCAGGCCGTTACGGATGCTTCGGCCATCTCTTCCACGAGGAAGGACAACTCCCCGCCTTCAACGCCAATTCTGGCGACCCCACCACCTTGGAGCTTTCCAAAGAGGATTTCTTCGGCCAAGGGTTTCTTGATCTTCTCCTGAATAACCCGGCTCATTGGGCGCGCGCCCATGAGAGGGTCAAAACCATGCTCAGCGAGCCATTGACGGGCTTCAGGTTCGAGGACGATCGAGACCCGTTTCTCGGCTAATTGAGTTTCAAGTTCAAACATGAACTTGTCGACCACCTGGGTGATGATGTCGATATTGAGCGCACTGAATTGGATGATGGCGTCCAAGCGATTCCTGAATTCTGGAGAGAAGGTTCGCTCCACGGCCTTGAGGCTATCGCTGCTGTGATCCTGATGGGTAAAGCCGATAGAGGCCCGTCCGCCTTCTGTGACCCCGGCATTCGTGGTCATGATGAGGATAATGTTACGGAAATCTGCCTTGCGACCATTGTTATCGGTCAAAGTGCCATGGTCCATGACCTGCAGCAGAAGATTGAAGACATCGGGATGGGCTTTCTCGATTTCATCCAGGAGGACGACCGCGTGGGGGTGCTTGGTGACCGCTTCGGTGAGGAGACCCCCCTGATCGAATCCGACGTAACCGGGCGGTGCCCCAATCAACCTGGAGACGGTATGGCGCTCCATATATTCCGACATGTCATAGCGAAGGAGCTCAACCCCAAGGACCTTCGCGAGTTGGCGGCTGACCTCGGTCTTGCCGACCCCCGTGGGGCCTGAGAAAAGGAAACTGCCAATCGGTTTTTGCGCATCTCGAAGCCCTGCTCTTGAAAGTTTGATGGCTGCGGCGAGACTATGAATCGCTTGATCCTGCCCAAACACCAGAAGCTTGAGGTTCTTTTCAAGGTCCCGCAGCTTGTCCTTATCATTGGTCGAGACTGTTTTTGGGGGTATTCGGGCGATTTTGGCAACAATCTCCTCGATGTCAAAGGTGCCGAGGAGTTTCTTTCGCTTGGAGAGGGGGAGCAGCCGTTGGCCGGCGCCGGCCTCATCGATGACATCAATCGCTTTGTCGGGAAGATGTCGGTCATTAATGTAACGGTCTGAAAGTTCTGCGGCGGTCCTCAGGGCTGCCAGGGAGTATTTCACTTGGTGGTGTTCTTCAAACCGGGTCTTAAGGCCCTTAAGGATCTGAAAGGTTTCGTCGACGGAGGGTTCTAGGACATCAATTTTTTGGAAGCGGCGGGCGAGCGCCCGATCCTTCTCAAAGATGCCTCGGTATTCCTGATAGGTGGTCGATCCGATGCAGCGAAGGTCGCCTGAAGCCAACACTGGCTTGATGAGGTTAGACGCATCCATGACGCCGCCAGAAGCCGAGCCGGCGCCGATGATGGTGTGGATTTCGTCAATGAAGAGAATGGAGTGCGGCTCTTTCTTCAGCTGCGCCAGCAAGGCCTTCAGGCGCTTCTCAAAGTCACCTCGGTACTTGGTGCCCGCCACCAAGGCACCGAGGTCCAAGGAGTAGATGGTGCTTCCTTGAAGGACTTCCGGGACCTCCCCATCGACGATCTTCTTAGCGAGACCCTCTGCGATGGCGGTTTTGCCAACGCCGGCTTCACCAACCAGAAGGGGGTTGTTCTTGCGGCGCCGGCAAAGAACCTGAATGGTTCGTTCGACCTCAAGACGGCGGCCAATCAAGGGATCAATTTTTCCACAGCGCGCCAATTCGTTGAGGTTTTCGGCAAACTTCTCAAGGGGATTGGCGGTGCCCGAGTCGCCTTCTTCGGCGTCTACCGATATCGGTTTTTCAGGCGTCCCGGAATCCTCATGGAGTTTAGAGATCCCGTGTGAGATGAAATTCACCAGATCGAGGCGGCTGACTTCCTGCTGATTGAGAAGGAAAACAGCATGCGAATCCTGCTCGCTAAAGATGGCCACCAAAATATTGGCCCCCGTCACTTCCTGGCGACCGGATGATTGGACATGGAAGGCGGCCCGCTGCAACACCCTTTGAAATCCAAGGGTCGGTTGGGTCTCTCGCTTGAGACCCGCAGCAATCAGGGGGGTCGTCTGCTCGAGGAACTCGGTGAGTTCTTGGCGAAGGACTTCGATCTGAGCGCCACAGGCCTTGAGCACTTCAATGGCGGCCGCATTGTCGAGCATGGCGAGGAGGAGATGCTCCACCGAAATAAATTCATGCCGCTTTTCATAGGCGGACCGGAAGGACTGGTTCAGGGATAGCTCAAGTTCTTTGCTTAGCATCGTCATCTCCTATGAGGGCCAAAGCGGCCTCGATTCCGGTTCGTCGCTGAGGTGACTTTTTCTTAAGGCGCCCCGGCGGGTTGAGAAACCTTTCCCTTTAAAATTAAGCCTCGTCCATATCACAAAGGAGCGGGTGCTGATGTTCCCTTGAGAAATCGTTCACCTGGCGGACTTTGCTTTCGGCGATATCTTTGGAGTACACCCCGCAGACCCCCATCCCCCGGGTGTGGACATGCAACATGACTTGCGTCGCCTTCTCTTCATCCATGCCGAAGAATACCTTGAGGATCTCCACGACGAATTCCATCGGCGTAAAGTCATCATTCAGAAGGAAAACCTTATAAAGCGGCGGCCGCTTGAGTTTTGGTTTAGCTTCTTGGACCAAAAGGTCATCATCGTGTTTTTCTTGGGAGTCTCTGGCCATGTCCTTTCATGGATTTAGGGGATCATTTCATGCTGAATATACCACCAGGATAGGAGACCTGTCCTCCACATGAAGTTCCTCTCTAAGTCGCAAAAGAGGGATGTGTGTCGGGTGAATCTTGGCCTTATGGCATAATTAAGCTTAGGTCTATGGTGATCAGCCAGACGACCCCTGTTCGGTCCTTCTTGTCTTTTTCTCATGGTCTTACCCTCCTTGTTATCCCCCGTCCGCCCGAGGCTGACGGTTGCCGCCGTGGTCGAAGATCATGGCCGTTTCCTCATGGTCGAAGAGCGCGATCGTCAGGGACGATTGGTGATCAACCAGCCCGCAGGGCATGTTGAAGGCGGTGAATCACTGGTGGCCGCGTTGATCCGTGAAGCCCTTGAAGAAACGGGTTTTGGGGTAGAGCCTCTTTTTGTCGTTGGCGCCTATCTCTGGATGACCCCAGATGGAAGCCTCAGCTACCTTCGGATGGCCATCGCGGCCAAGGCGCTCAATCAAGAGGCAGATCGACCCTTGGATGAAGGTATTGAGCGTGCCATCTGGCTCAGCCGTGACGAACTGGTGGCCGAGATCGATCGCCATCGGAGCCCTCTGGTCCTTCGTTGCGTCGACGATTATCTCTCAGGTGAGCACTACCCCTTGACGCTCATGAAATCGTTCATCGCTTAAATTATGCCCGAGCATATTATCGTTGGGATGTCGGGGGGAGTGGATTCCTCAGTGACCGCACAGGTGCTCCTCAAAGAGGGCTATGACGTGACGGGTCTTTTTATGAAGAACTGGGACGAGGATGATGGCACGGAGTTCTGTACCGCCATGGAGGATCTCAAAGATGCCACTCAGGTTTGCGACCGCTTGGGGATCCCGCTTCGTACCGTCAATTTTGCGGCCGAATATTGGGATCGGGTGTTTGAAGTGTTCCTCTCGGAGTATGCCGCAGGAAGAACGCCGAATCCCGATATTCTTTGCAATCAGGAGATCAAGTTTAAGGCTTTTCTCGACTATGCGAGGGATTTAGGCGCCGACCGCATTGCGACCGGCCACTACGCCCGAATTGATCAGGAATCAGGCGCTTGCCGTCTTTTGAAGGGTGTCGATACCAATAAAGATCAGACCTACTTTATCTACACCCTAGGTCAAGAACAGCTCCAAAAAACACTGTTTCCCATCGGTCGCCTTCAAAAACCCGACGTGCGTCGATTGGCGCAAGCGGCCGGTTTTGATAATGCCCGAAAAAGGGATAGCACCGGCATTTGCTTTATCGGTGAACGCCGTTTTAAGACCTTTTTGGAGCGCTATCTGCCGGCACAGCCGGGGGCTATAGAAACCCCCGAGGGCCAGCGCCTTGGCGATCATGAGGGTTTGATGTACTACACCCTAGGGCAGCGTCGCGGCTTTGGCATTGGGGGCGTTCGAGGCGGCGATGAGTCCGCTTGGTATGTGTTGGCTAAAGATCTTGGCCGGAATGTCCTTATTGTGGGGCAAGGTCATGATCACCCCTTGATGCAGTCAGATCGGCTTCTGGCCGGCCAATTGTGTTGGTGTCGGGAAAGAACTGGAGCCGCTTCATTCCGGGCCCAAGCGAAGGTTCGTTATCGCCAGGAGGATCAACCCTGTGCGGTGACGCTCCTGAGCGATGGGATGGCCGAGGTGGTTTTCGATGCGCCCCAGCGCGCAGTCACTCCGGGTCAGTCGATCGTCTTCTATGAGGGGGATGAATGCCTGGGTGGTGGCATCATCGAAAAGACCTCCTATCAAGGGGAGCCTCGAGGGTTGCTCTGAGCTTAAACTGGCCAACCCAGTTAGAATGTTCCTAGTTTTTTCTTTCCGACCAATGGATTTTTTTACATGGCTTTGACCGATCTTTCACCCGTTGATGGCCGTTACGCCAACAAGGTATCGCCGCTTCGCGCCATCCTCAGTGAGTATGGACTGATTCGTTTTAGAGTGGAGGTTGAGGTTCGCTGGCTTGAAGCGCTCGCCCTCGAGCCCCTGATCCTAGAAGTTCCGGCGTTGAGTTCTGAGGCCTCCCACATCCTCAATCTTCTCGTGACCGAATTCAGTGTCGAGGATGCAGAGCGGGTCAAAGAAATTGAGCGCACCACCAACCATGATGTCAAGGCGGTTGAATACTTCCTGAAGGAAAAGATCAGCGGCTATCATGAACTCGAGAGCCTGAGTGAATTCATCCACTTTGCCTGTACCTCTGAAGACATCAATAATCTCGCTTATGCGCTGATGGTGAAAGCGGCACGGGATGTCGTCATGTTACCGGCTATGGCGAGACTCTTGAATGACCTCATCGAAAAGGCGCATGACTATGCCGGTCAGCCGATGCTCTCAAGAACCCATGGTCAGCCAGCAACGCCAAGTACCGTGGGTAAGGAAATGGCAAACGTTGCCGCTCGTCTGAAACGCCAATTGCAGCAGATCGAGAGCGTTGAGATCCTCGGCAAGATCAATGGGGCCGTCGGCAACTATAATGCCCATCAAGTCGCTTACCCCGATATCGATTGGCCCCTCTTTGGGCGGCGTTTCGTCGAATCATTGGGTCTTTCTTTTAATCCCTACACCACCCAGATTGAGCCGCATGATTACCTCGCCGAGCTGTTTCATGCGCAGTCCCGCTTCAACACGATCCTCATGGATTTTGATCGGGATATCTGGGGCTACATTTCATTAGGTTTCTTTCGTCAGATCACCGTGGCCGGGGAAGTGGGATCTTCCACGATGCCGCACAAGGTCAACCCCATTGATTTTGAAAATTCTGAAGGAAATCTAGGGCTAGCCAACGCACTCTTTGGTCACTTGGCTGAAAAACTCCCCATCTCCCGTTGGCAGCGTGATCTCACCGATTCGACGGTTCTCAGGAATATGGGTGTGGGATTTGCTCATACTCTGATTGCCCTTGAGGCCACCCTCAAGGGGCTGGGTAAGTTGGCTCTCAACCGAGACGTTCTCGAGGCGGATCTCGCTGCGAACCCTGAAGTCCTTGCCGAGCCCATCCAAACGGTGATGCGGCGACATGGCGTAGAAAAGCCTTATGAAAAACTGAAAGAACTCACCCGTGGCCAACGGATCGATGCCGCAACGCTCAGGTCGTTCATCGAAGCCCTAGAGCTTCCTGAGGACGCCAAGCAACGATTGTTGGCGCTGTCCCCCAGGGATTACACGGGTTATGCCGAAGCACTGGCGCTATCGATCCACTAATCTGTGCCTTATCCCTTTTTGGAATTGACTCTCTCATGACGAAGCGAACCTTTCCGCTGGTTTTTTTATTGCTCTCCATGCCGGTCTTTGGGGGGGTATCCCCTGAGGCTCGGCTGAAAGCCTTTCTCAATAAGGCCAGCTCCCTTGAGGCGTCCTTTGTCCAGGTTCAGGTGGATGAAAAGGGGAATCTCGGGAAGCGCAGCAACGGCATGTTTTATCTTCAGCGGCCCGGGAAATTTAGATGGAATTACGAGAAGCCGTACCATCAGGAAATTGTCTCAAGTGCGGGTAAGGTCTGGTTCTTCGATAAGGATCTGGATCAGGTGACGGCGAAGAAACTGAATCAGGCGATCGGATCGACCCCGGCTCTTTTGTTGACCGGCGATGTCCCCCTTGAAAAAAACTTCACCATTGAAAGCCAGTCTGATGAAGAGGGGATCGCCATCATCAAATTGATTCCAAAGTCTGAAGAGAGCGGTTTCAAATATGTTCAGATTGGCATCGAAAATGACCTTCTTGTGGGTATGGAGTTGAGTGACAACTTTGGACAATTGACCCGTATCTATTTCGAAAATCTCAAGACGGGGATCAAGATCGATCCGGCTCTTTTTGCCTTCAAGCCGCCTCAAGGCGTCGATGTTTTTGAAGAGAAATAGCGTTTACCGACCCGGCCTTAAGGCCGCCGACAAGGGGAGTACCAAGGGATGAGCACACTGATTATTTCAGGGAGCCGAGGAACTGATGATCCGACGATGGCGACCTTGCCCTTTATTGCCGCCAAGGCTTCGAAGGAAGCCGGCCATGATGTGGTGATTTGGCTGTGGAACGAAGCGGTGACTCTCGCCCGGCCGGGGATCGCCGATCATGTGGTGGGCGTTAATTTACCTCCCCTGAAGGATCTTTTGGCCACTGCGCAAGCTGAATCCATCCCGATCTGGGTCTGCAGTGCCTGTGCAGTCGCAAGGCAGATGGGCGAGGAGGATTTGGTTCCGGGTGCGGTCATTAAGGGAATGCCCGATTACATCAATGCGGTCATTGATCGAGACCGCACCATCACGTTTTAATGACCGTTCTCTAAAAAGACCGCCGTCTTGATCGATCGTATTCAAGGCGACGTCTGGGCCCGAAGGATCGTGACCGGATTCTGATGGGAGGATTACAATGGGGTTTCGGCGACAGAAACTCTTTTTGGATCATGAGCGCGAACACTTCAAAACCCCTGGCCGATAGGATGCGTCCTCGATCCCTTGAGGAATATATCGGCCAAAGCCATCTTTTAGCGCCCGGAAAACCTCTTTACGAAGCCATTCGTTCTGGACGGCTTCATTCCATGATTTTCTGGGGCCCTCCGGGGACGGGCAAGACGACCTTGGCTCGCCTCATTGCGACCCATGCCGATGCCGCATTTGCCACCCTTTCAGCGGTACTTTCGGGGGTCAAGGAGATCCGTGAAGAGGTCAAGTCCGCGCACCTTGAGCGCGAGAGGTCAAACCGTCAAACCCTTCTCTTCGTTGATGAGGTCCATCGCTTCAATAAGTCGCAGCAGGATGCTTTTCTTCCCCATGTTGAAGATGGAACCTTCTGCTTTATTGGTGCGACGACCGAAAACCCTTCCTTCGAGCTCAATAACGCACTCCTCTCAAGAGCGAGAGTTTATGTCTTAAGGTCCTTGTCGATCGACGAATTGAAAGCGGTGATGAGGGAAGCGCTTTTAGATGTCGAGCGAGGGCTTGGCGGCCGTCAGATCGGCTTCTTTGAGGGGGTCGATCACTGGTATGCAGAAGCGGCTGATGGGGATGCCCGAAAAGCCCTCAACCTGCTTGAAATGACCGTTGATCTTCTTGGGCCTGAGGAGACGGTTATTGGGCCTGATATCGCCAAGGAGATCCTCGGCGGGGCCTATGCTAGGCGCTTCGACAAGGGTGGGGAGGCCTTTTATGATCAGATTTCCGCGTTCCATAAATCGGTTCGAGGCAGCGCACCGGATGCCTCCCTTTATTGGTTTTGTCGGATGCTCGATGGCGGGATTGATCCCCTTTATTTAGCGCGCCGTATCGTCAGGATCGCGAGTGAGGACGTGGGTAATGCAGATCCCAGGGCCCTTGAATTATCGCTCAATGCTTGGGATGTCCAGCAGCGTCTTGGGAGTCCAGAAGGGGAGCTCGCCATGGCTCAGGCCGTTCTTTATTTAGCGGCAGCGCCAAAGAGTAACGCCGTCTATACCGCCTACAAGATGGCGAAGGCGGATGTGGCTTCTTCAGGAAGTCATGAAGTCCCCCTTCATTTGAGGAATGCGCCGACGGATTTAATGAAGAAGCTGGATTATGGAAAGGCCTATCGGTATGCCCATGATGAACCAGAGGCCTATGCGGCAGGGGAGTCCTATTTTCCAGAAGACCTTCAGCCTCGAGAATATTATCGGCCCGCACCGCGCGGTCTCGAGATCAAGATCGCAGAAAAAATAGCCCGGTTAAGAGCCCTTGATGAGGGGGCTAAGCGTTGAAGGGGATCGATGCGCTTGATAAGGCGGTTCTCCAGCGGCTGAAGGACGGCGGTTTTTATTCAGGAACGAAGCTCGCTGACGACTTAGGGGTCAGCCGGGCCACGATCTGGAAACATGTCCGCCGCCTCGAGGCCTTAGGGGTCGACATTGTCGCGTGGCCTGGAAAAGGCTACCGGCTGACTGCCCCGATTGAATGGCTGAATGAAACGCTCATCCTAGAGGCTCTTTCACCGAAGGCCAGGGGCCTTATGGGAGTCCTCGAATGCCACGCGGTGATTGATTCAACGAACTCCAAGCTGATGCGGTCTCTTGAGGCAAATATGCCTACGGGCAGTGTTTGTCTCGCCGAATACCAGACGGCAGGAAGAGGGCGCATCGGCCGCTCCTGGGTGGCCCCCTTTGGAGCCAATGTTTGCCTCTCGCTGCTCTGGCGGTTTCAAGAGCCTGCCGAGGTCGCAGGACTCAGTCTTGCCGTGGGAGTGATCCTGATCCGAGCGCTTTCATCATTGGGGCTCTTGGGCGTCTCCCTCAAGTGGCCGAACGACCTTCTGGTGGGGGGGGCCAAACTGGGAGGGATTCTCATGGAGATGAGTGGCGAAGCGCATGGACCTTCGGGGGTGGTCATTGGCATCGGTATCAATCGTCAATTACCGAAGAAGATGATGAAGGAGATCGATCAACCTGTGATCGATCTTCACTCCCTCTTTAAAGGGGCTATCCCTGGTCGAAATCTTCTCATTAGTACCCTCCTTAATCATCTCTTGCCGCTTTTAGAGCAATACCCCAACGAGGGGCTTTCACCTTATCTTGATGAGTGGCGGTCGTTTCATGCCCATCAGGGACAGGCGGCGACCCTTGAGGTGGGTGATCGGAGAGTGGCAGGACGAATTGTGGATATTAACCAGGAAGGACTGTTGCTGTTCGAGGACGAAGAAGGGGCTCTCAAAGCCTATGCCTCCGGTGATGTCAGGCTACGCCCAGGAAATCGATGAAGACACTCCTTTTGGTTGATGTCGGCAATTCAAGAATCAAATGGGCGGTTGAGGATGATCAGGGTCTTCACCTTGGAAAGCCCTTTGATCTGGCCTTAGAGTCTCTTCATGAGGCCCTTCAGGCGGCATGGGGTGACCTGACTCCGCCTGAGGCCGTCGCCCTGTCGAATGTGGCAGGCGCCATCGTTGAATCCCTGATCATCGCTTGGATTCGTTCGACCTGGCAGCGGGAAGTCTTCATCGCCAAGACCTTGGCCGAGGCCGAGGGCATCATCAATGGCTACAGGGAGCCTCAAACGCTGGGGGTTGATCGTTGGCTCGGACTGCTTGGGCTACAGTCGGTGACCTCACTGCCTGCCATGATCGTGGACTGTGGGACGGCCATCACGATAGATATCCTCGATCCTTTAGGTCGCCACCAAGGAGGCTATATCGCTCCCGGGCTTCAGACGATGGCGGCCGCGCTAACAGCGAATACCCACGCCCTAAAATCCCTCCTGCTGCCCGCCATCGTGCGTTCATCCCCAGAGAGAGAGACGGCGGGAGGGATCGCCGCCGGGTGCCTGTTGGCTGCGGTGGGCTTGATTGAGCGGGTCTATCATCAAGAGAGCCAGCGGGCTGATGGCCCCTTCAGCATGATCCTGATAGGTGGTGATGCTGATCGAATAGCGCCCCATTTGAAGGCGCCTTTCCGTATCGATCAGACGCTCATACTAAGAGGCCTTAAAGAGGCTTGGCTTCGCGGTTGACCTTCGCTAGAGCGACGTTACATGTGAGGATAAGATCGGCCTCGAAGGATTGAGGTTCAAAAATCATACGGCCTGGGTCATCCCTTCTTTTTAAGGCTACACCCTTGATGAAGGCGTGTAGGTTAAAATGCTGCATGAACGGCACAGTCACCACCTCTATCTTGCGGGTCACCGATTGAAATACCTCTTCTATATTCTGGTGCTGATCAACCTGATTTTTCTTGGTTGGAAATTTGGCGTCGACCCCCATCGTTTTATCGCGGAGGATTCTGCTCCCCAGTCCCTCGAGATGCCCCTAGCCGACCAGCCGCTGCCCGTTGAAGAACTCGATGAAGCTGAACTTCTGCCGATCGAGCCTGATCCTCTGGTGAAGCCACCGGAGGATCTCGAAAACCCGAACGGTGACCTCATCTGTCTTGAGATGGGGCCTTTTAGCGAGCGCCCAGAAGCAGACGCTGCTTTGGCTTTGTTGAAATCTCTCGGCAAAGACATTCAAGTTCGTATCCATCCTTCGGATACGCCGAAGGGTTGGTGGGTCATTTATCCCAAGGCGAACAGCCGTGAGGCGGCGATGGCCAATCGTCAAATGCTCATGAATAAGGGCGTTTATGAGAACTGGCTGTTTGATCGAGGCCCACTGGTTGGAGCCATCTCTCTTGGGCTCTACCAGACTCAGGAAGAAGCAGAGAAAGCGCTTTTGGGTTACAAGGAAAAAGGCATCAACGCCAAGGTAAGGCCGCGCCTGGTCCGCGCTAACGGTTTCTGGCTGAGGGTTCCTTGGGATAAAGCCAGTCTTGAACTCGATGAAGCCATTCAGGTAATCAATTCCGGCGATGCCCACATCAAGATTCCATCACCCACCCCTTGTCCTTAGGCCTCTCAGGACGTTCCTCTAGAGAGGCATTAAGGGCATGGCGCGTGGTCAGCCACAAGAAGAACTGACAGCCAAAAATGAGGTTGGCCAGGAGCAAGTGAAACGGCTGCACCATCGCTGGAAATCCCAGCCGATCGAGGCTGACGCCAGTCAGAATCGCGATAATCACCAGTGAGGCTAGCGTCATAGCCGGCTTTTTGAGGGGATGCCCTTTGCCGAGAGATCGCATGACGTGGAAGACCAGCCATAGATTCGTCATCAAGATGATCGATGAAAAGGATCGATGGATATAGAAAATGATGGGAAAGTGTTCACGCCAGATCGAGCGCTCGGTGATGAAGGACTGGTTGGTAATTCCATCCACGGCCTCCCGGATCTGGGTCCCCATACTCACCTGAACCAGGGTCATCAACAGTGCGATGGCGATGACGCGGTGCCAGACCTTTGGAAGCCCACGGATATCAAGGGGCTGGGTCGTTGCTCTCCGCGCCCGCGTTGTCATGAAGATCAACAGCGAGAGGATAATGAGCGCCACGATCATATGCGCCGATATGAGCGTTGGCTTCAATTCAGAAGCGACCACCCGTGATCCTAGCCATCCTTGAAATCCAACCAAAATAAAGGTCACAAGCGCGAGGCGAAATATAAGGGGGTCCCTTTTCCTTAGGGGTAGGGACCGGATGAGGGTTCCAAGGATCAATAGACCGATGGATGCACCAAGGAGTCGGTTAAGGTATTCGGTCCAGGTCTTAAGCGGGTTGAAGGTGGTGTCGCCGTAACCCACGAAGCGTTCATGGTAGTCGCTCGGCAGTTCACTTTCCTGGGTCGGGGGGATTAGGCGGCCAAAACAGGTGGGCCAGTCAGGGCAGCCCATGCCGGATCCCGAGGCCCTGACCACTCCCCCCACAAAGATCAGGAGGTAAACGGCCAGGACCGTCACCAAGCTTAATCGCCAGAAAGCGGTCATAGGGGTGGATGTGTGCATCTTATTCTCGAAAGCTTGTGGGTTACTTATTAGCTTAAACCGATTCGGCCAAGGGTGGCAGGGCCTCCTTGATTGAAGCGCTCAAATGATTCGAGTGGGCCTCCTTAGGTTAAAATACTCTCAACTCCTCGTAACCTTCATTGATCTCGCCTTCTGGCGGGTCTTGCTTCTGGTTTCCTTGATGAGTCTCTTATTAGCTTTTGGAGAACGCTTTGACTGTGAATCAGATGGATAAATCCCTTGATTACCGTGCGGCAGGGGTCGACATCGATGCCGGCAATGCTTTGGTGGAGCGGATCAAGCCCATCGCTTCGAGGACCCGAATCCCTGGTGTCATGGGTGGGCTCGGCGGCTTTGGCTCCCTTTTCGAATTACCGCAGGGCGCTTATCAGCACCCGGTTTTGGTAGCAGGAACGGATGGGGTAGGCACCAAGCTGAAATTAGCCATCGAGACCGGGCGTCATGAGGGTGTCGGGATCGATCTGGTCGCTATGTGCGTTAATGACATCATTGTGCAGGGGGCAGAACCCTTGTTCTTTTTGGACTATTACGCGACCGGCAAGCTTAACGTGGATGTTGCTGCCAGTGTCATTGGCGGCATCGGTCGGGGTTGTGAACTCGCCGGTTGTGCGCTGGTGGGCGGGGAGACGGCTGAAATGCCGGGCATGTATGCAGCCGGAGACTATGACCTCGCGGGTTTCTGCGTCGGCGTCGTTGAAAAGTCGGCCTTACTGGATGGCACTAAAGTTCAAGCGGGCGATCGACTGATCGGTCTTGCTTCATCGGGCCCGCACTCGAACGGTTATTCCCTGATTCGAAAGATTCTGGAGGTCAGTGGTCACGGCCCCGAGGGAGAACCAGCCCCCGCCGCCTTGATGAATCAACTGATGGAACCGACGCGCATTTACGTGAAGTCGCTGTTGGCGCTGATGAAGAGGGTTGAGGTGAAGGCCTTCGCCCACATTACCGGCGGCGGGATCACGGAAAACCTTCCAAGGGTCTTTCCTAAGGGGCTTGGTGCTAGGATCGATCTTGGGTCATGGGCTCGGCCAGAGGTCTTTCAATGGCTCAAGGCGAAAGGTCGGGTCTCGACGCCTGAGATGTTGAAGACCTTTAACTGCGGCATCGGTATGGTGGTTTGCGTGAAGGCTGATCAGGAAGCTTTGGCCATGGAGATGCTGACCGCCCTGGGTGAAAGCGTGTGCCCATTGGGCGCGATGGTCGAGGCCCCGCTCGGACCACTCGTGACCTATGGCGGCGAATGGTAAGGAGGATTCGGTGATGACAATAGCCTTAAGTGTAGTGGTGCCGGTCCACAATGAAACCGACAATCTGCGTCCTTTGATTGAGGAAATCGAGGCCGCCGTTAAAGGGCTTGGTGCCTATGAGATTCTCTATATCGACGATGGCAGCACCGATGATACCTTCGACATGCTGAAGCGGTTGCAGCGAGAGTTTAAAGCGTTGCGGGTGCTTCGCCACAAAGCATGCTGTGGTCAAAGTACGGCGGTTCGCACCGGGATCTTGGCCGCTAGGGGAGGGGTTATCGCGACTCTTGATGGGGATGGGCAAAATGATCCCGCGAACATACCGGCCCTTTATGCGGCCTGGGAGAGCCTCTCCAAGGAAGGGCGGGGTGCCTTGGTTGCAGGGTATAGAAAGAATCGCAAGGACACCGGTTGGCGTAAATTCTCCTCCCGATTCGCCAATGGGATCCGTGCCAGGCTGCTTCAGGATGCAACTCCTGATACCGGCTGTGGTCTTAAACTTTTTGATCGTTCGCTCTTTTTAACGATGCCCTATTTTGATCATATGCACCGGTTTCTTCCGGCGCTCGCGCAAAGAGCTGGGGCTTCGGTGGTTTCGGTGGAGGTCAATCACCGTCCAAGAACCAGGGGCGTATCGAAATACGGAACCTGGCACCGTCTTTGGGTGGGTATTTGGGATCTAATGGGGGTCATGTGGCTTCAGCGTCGGGCGCATCGGCCAGAAGTCGAAGAGCTCCAAGGGCGATGAATGCCTGATAACGATGTTTTCTTCTGCGACCTAGGGATCGTGAGTCATTAACCAAGAGGTAACGCCATGACAGTTTTTTTCTCGTTGCAACCAATCCGCTCTCTTCTTCTGGCTGGCTTTTTGATTCCAGCATTGGGTTTAGCTGAAGAGGCCATCATGCCTCCTAAGGAGACGCTGCTTGAGAAAGAGTTACAGCTGGCATCACCTAAAGCGACGGTTAAGGTATACCAAATCAGCTTTCCGAAGGGTTTTAAGACGCCTCAACATACCCATGAGGGGCCAGGACCTCGTTATATTCAAAAAGGGCGAATCAGAATCGATGAAGCGGGCACCCTCAAGGAATATGGTCCTGGCCAGGTGTTCTGGGAGACCGGTGAGGTCATGACGGCTGAAAATGTGAGTGATGGTGAGGCCGTTCTGATTATTTTCGAGATTGTCCCTGACAAGGATGCTGTGGTCCAAAAGAAACACTAAGGAGTGGCTCATGATGAGGAAACTGGTTGGTACGGGGCTTCTTTGGTTAGCGCTTGGGCTTCAAGCCTTTGCCAAGGAGGGGCCTGAAGCGCAAGCAGCCATTCCGCAGGAATGGGCGCCAACGACCTTAAGCGATAAGACCTTGGCGAAGGTTCATGGCGGCGTTGAGGCGTACCAGAAATGTCTGAATGATGAGACACGGCTCCACGGCAATGATCCTGAAGATTCCCGTAAAGTCACCGATATGATCCTTGGGCGTTGCGACAAGACCTTAACCGTCGTTAAGGAGGCCTTTGATAGCGAAAAGGTCCCTCCAGTGGTTTCTGAGCGGTATCTCAAAAGCAAGCGATCACGGGCCGCCCAGCAGGTTGTGAGGGTCGTCATGGGCGCACAGGCTGCTCGCTACGCGAAAGATCATCCTTGAGGCAAGTCTTCTAAGGAAGACGTAAAGGTCTCTACAGGCTCGCTCTAGCGCCTTCTCGAAGGCGTGTTTACTGTATTTATCACGGGCAGATATTCCCATGCAATTTGATCCCAACCTGATTCCAACGACGCTCGATCTGCTGCATTTGACGCTGGCCATCGTGGTGGCCTTTTTGATTCTTCTTTGTATCGTCTTGGGCTTGCTCTGGGCCAAAGCGTCGACCAAAAGACCTGAAAAAGCCGAACCGATGATCGCAGCCCCTGTTACGCCCGTGCTGAGAGTAGCCCCTGATGATGGCGCCTTGGTTTTTTTGAGTCTTTTGCAGCAGGAGGCTCGTTTTATCGATTTTGTGGAAGAAGATCTCTCCCATCATGCCGATGCCGACATCGGTGCGGCGGCTCGGGTCGTCCATGCCGGATGTCAGAAGATATTCCGCCAACACCTTGAGCTTCAACCCATCCGCTCTGAGGCGGAAGGCAGTGCCATCGAATTGCCGAGGGGGTTTGATGCCTCGTCGATCCGTTTGAGTGGTCAGGTGGTGGGTGAGCCTCCATTCAAGGGGGTCTTGGTGCACCCGGGTTGGCGTGCGAAGAGTATTCGGCTTCCAAAGCTTGGAGAACGCCATGATGTGATGATTTTGGCGCCGGCGGAGGTTGAACTTTGACCGAGCCCCGCTTTGCGGTGGGTATCGATCTTGGGACCACTAACAGTGTGGTCTCAGCGGTCCGACTCGATACCGCCACGGCTGAAAAGGTCCACCTCGAAATCCTCCCTATCCCCCAGCTGACAGGGCCTGGAACCGTCGAATCACGCGATCAATTGCCGTCTTTCCAGTACCAGGCCCATCCAGAGGAAATCGATGAGGCAGACGTTGTCCTGCCGTGGAATTCAAAGCCCCTCGTGATGATTGGGGAATGGGCCAGAATGCTTGGCAGCAAGACGCCGATTCGATTGGTGGCTAGTGCCAAGAGCTGGCTGTCTCACCAGGCCGTCAATCGACGATCCGCGATCCTTCCAAGTCAAGCACCAGAAGACGTTCTAAGAATATCGCCCCTTGAAGCCTCCACCGGCTATCTTCGCCACCTTAAAGAGGCCTGGAATCACGCGCATCCTGAGGCGCCGTTGATCGATCAGCGGGTGGTGCTCACCGTTCCTGCCTCGTTTGATCCTGCAGCTCGCGATTTAACGGTGGAGGCGGCCGAGGCGGCGGGGCTTCCCAGGCCGGTCCTGCTCGAGGAGCCACAGGCTGCCTTTTATAGCTGGCTTGAGGCCAGTGAGGGGCGGTGGCGCGAATCGATTCGTTCGGGTGACATCATTTTGGTCGTGGATGTCGGGGGAGGGACGACGGACTTTTCACTGATTGCCGTCGGTGAGACGGCGGGTCTGCTTTCGCTTGAACGGGTGGCTATTGGCGATCATATCCTTCTCGGCGGCGACAACATGGACCTTGCCCTGGCCTATGGTCTCAGGAGGAAGCTTGAAGCCGAGGGACGGCGTCTTGAATCCTGGCAGGTTCTGGCATTGACTTACGCCTGCCGGGAAGCCAAGGAAGCGCTTCTTTCGGATGCGACGCTCAGTGAAGTGGCGATTGTGGTCCCAAGCCGCGGCGCTTCTTTGATGGGAGGGCTTTTGAGAACGCGGCTGACCCAGGAAGAGGTGACCGGCACCCTCGTTGAGGGATTCTTCCCCTCGCTTGATCTGCGTCAGGTGGAATTGGTCCATCACGCGCGGACTGGGTTAACGACCGTGGGGCTCCCCTACGCTCAGGATCCGAGAATCACGGCTCATTTGGCGGTCTTTTTGCGTCGCCAGCTCGAAGCACTCAAGGGAGCCCAAGAGCTCTCAGAGTCAGGGTCGGGTGGTTATTTTATTCAGCCGACGGCGGTTTTACTGAATGGCGGGGTTTTTCGCTCCGAGCGGCTTCGCGAGATGCTCCTTGAGGTCTTAAATCGCTGGCTTTTAAATGATGAGGCAGCCCCTGCACGACTGCTGGAGGGTGCTGATCTTGATCTCGCCGTGGCTCGGGGTGCTGCCTATTATGGCTGGGTCCGTCAGGGTCCTGGCGTCCGTATACGAAGTGGGACGGCAGCGGCCTATTATGTCGGCGTTGAGAGCAGTATGCCTGCCGTTCCGGGCTTCGCAGCCCCCCTTGAAGCCCTCTGTATTGCGCCATTTGGAATGGAAGAAGGGAGTGAAGCGGCGCTGCCGCCGATGGAATTTGGGGTTGTGGTTGGAGAGCCGGTGCGCTTCAGGTTTTTTTCTTCTAAGGTTCGACGTGATGATGAGGTTGGTACCCGGCTTGATGGGTGGCCTCTCGGCGATCTCGAGGAGTTGGCGGATATTGAGGTGGTGCTCCCGGTCGAGGCCTTCAGACCCGGCGATATCGTTCCCGTCCACTTGGCGGCGCGGGTCACCGAGGTTGGAACCCTCGAGTTGGAGGCGGTGGCGACCACCGGTGGACACCGCTGGAAGGTCGCCTTTGACGTTCGAAGTGATCCGGACGCTCAGAGCAGAAGACCCTAATCGATGGCTCCAGAGCCCCCTGAATCCCCTGCTTGGCTGGTCGGTATCGACCTTGGCACCACCCATACGGTGGTGGCCGAAGCGAGCCTCTTGGGTGACCCTCTGATTCGACCCTTTTCGATTGAACAGTTGGTGGGTCCTGGGGAAGTCGATTTAAGACCACTCCTCCCTTCGGTCCGCTATCAAGCCTTAAAAGATGAGGTCAGTGCAGCGGATGTCCAATTGCCTTGGCCTCAAGATGAAGGGGATCCCTATCATGTTCCCATTATTGGCGAATGGGCCCGTCAGCTGGGGGCAAAGTCCAAGGGCCGACTCATTACGAGTGCCAAGAGCTGGCTGTCGCACCCTTCTGCGGATCGGACGGCCGCCATTCTTCCCTGGGGGAGCGCCGAGGAGATCCCGAAGATTTCGCCGGTCGAGGTTTCAGGGGGGTTCCTTAGACATGTCGTGAGCGCCTGGGAGCGCGCGCATCCCGGTTCCTTGTTGAAGGATCAGGAGATTATCCTGACCGTCCCCGCCTCCTTCGATGAGGCGGCGCGAAATCTGACGATGGAAGCCGCCCGTCAAGCAGGGCTTCAGGAACTCAAGCTTCTCGAAGAACCACAAGCGGTCTGTTATCACTGGCTTTGGCGTGAGCGTCATGCACTCAAGGCCCGATTGGCGGATCGTCGCCTGATCATGGTAATTGATATTGGTGGCGGGACCATGGATTTGACCCTCATTCGGGTCAAGCAGGAGGGCGGTGAACCTCAGTTGACCCGAGTTGCAGTCGGCAACCACCTGATGCTCGGGGGCGATAATATCGATCTCGCCCTGGCACAGTTGAGCGAACGCCGTCTGACTTCAGAAGGCCATCGGCTCGATTCCGGTGAGTTATCCCAGTGGGTCGAACAATGCCGCCTCGCCAAGGAACGACTTCTGAGTCCTGATGCACCGGCTGAGGTCAAGGTAACCCTTCTTGGAAGCGGCAGCCGCCTCATCGGCGGTACGCGCTCAGTGACGCTCACTCGTGATGAAGTGATGGACCTGGTGTTCGGTGGCTTCTTTCCGGTCGTTGATCTTGATGATCAACCCGAGAGAAAGCGCGGCGGTGTGGTTGAATTCGGTCTCCCCTATGTCGCTGATCCTTCGATGACGCGGCATTTAGCCGCCTTTCTGAAGAGCCACCGAGAGGTGGCGTATGAAGCCTTAGGCAGCGAGCGAGGAGAGCCTTTACCGGATCTGTTGTTGCTGAACGGCGGGGTGTTCAATAGCCCACTCATCACCCAGAGAATCCTTCAGCAGTTTGCTCACTGGGGCGCTGAATCTATCGATCTTCTTGAGAATCCATCCCCGGATCTTGCCGTCGCAGCCGGTGCCGTGGCCTATGGTATGGCGCGTCGAGATCTTGGGGTTGCCCGGATCGTTTCTGGTGCGCCGCGGAGTCTCTTTCTGGCGTTGCCCGAGGCTATGGGGACGGTGGGTCAAGCCTTATGTTTACTTCCCAGGGGGACTCAAGAAGGTCTTGAACTCGTGCTGGAGGCCCGGACCTTTCTTCTGAGGCTTGGGGTCCCTGTGCGCTTTAACCTCCTCTCAGCACGAGATGATAGCCAACCCTTGCCTGGCGCCCTGCTGCCCCTGAGAGAAGGCCTTTTCGATGCCTTGCCCCCCCTGATGGTGCAGCTCGACCTGACAGCTGACAGCGCCATATTGGAGCGTGAAGTCCGTCTGGTAGCCTCCCTGAGCGCGGTCGGAACCCTCGATCTTCATTGTGTGGCCACCGACGATATTAACGCCCGCTGGCAGATTGCCTTTGAACTGCGTCAACCCAGTCAAGGTATGCCTTTGATGTTGGAGGAAGCCTCAGAGCCCAGGCTCCCGGAAGCCTTAGCCATTATTCAGGAATTTTTCGGGAGAAAATCGAAAGAGATTGATCCTAAAAGGGTCAAGGGGATGCGTAGTGAACTCGAGAAAATCCTAGGCCCCAGGGCTGATTGGACGATGGGGGTCCTTCGTCGTCTTTTTGACGTGCTGATGGAAGGCTTGTCGCATCGTCGTCGCTCGATGGATCACGAACGTGTCTGGCTTAATTTGGCCGGTTTTTGTCTTCGCCCGGGCTATGGCTCTGCCGGTGATGAAGCAAGGGTGCAGCATATTTTCGAACTGTACCCGCAGGGGCCTCAGTTTGTGAATGAGTCGCAACACTGGTCGGAGTGGTGGACCCTTTGGCGCCGGATTGCAGGGGGACTGACGGAAGCACAGCAGTTGATGATTTATGGCGATCTCGTGCCTTTTCTTGACCCGGTGTTGGCTCGCCGTGGGAATACCCCAGCCCTCTTGAAGAAAAGGGCTTACGACGACATGCTCAGGCTGGTGGGAGGACTCGAGCGATGGCCGGTAAAGACCAAGATCGACACTGCGAAATGGCTTCTAAAACGCCTTGAAAAGGCGGGAGAACCGTTGCCGATCTGGTGGGCGCTTGGACGGCTCTGTGCGCGGGTGCCGGCCTACGGCAGTGCCCATCAAGTGATTCCGGCAGACATCGTTGTCCCTTGGCTTGATCGTTTGATGAAGGAGAATCTAAAAAAGAATCCCGACGTCGCGTTGGCCATGACCTTAATGGCCCGCATGAGCGGTGATCGCCACCGCGATATCCCCCTCGAGCAGCGACGTCGAGTCGTGACGACGCTGAAGGCCTCCAGGAGTCCTGAATCTTGGGTGGGACTGATTGAAGCCTTGATAGAACTTGAAGCGGCCGATCAACAGCGCCTCATGGGCGACGCGCTCCCTCCGGGACTTTCTTTATTACACGCCCCTTCCCGTGACCCGGTTTGATCCCGCTTTATTGAGTCGCGGCAGGCCGAGGATGACGAGTGGGTGGCTGATCCTCTCGATCCTCCTGTCTTGGCCCCTGAATGTTCCGGCCTTTGAGCCTTTTGAGGGGACCTTTAGAGCCACAGAGTCCTGTCCCGCCGGGGTCGGTATTCAAAGGTTTCAAGATGCGGTTTCAATCGAGATTGGTCACCTTTACCCCCTCATGGGATTCAACCGCAAAGAGGGTGAATATGTTCAGATAAGGCTGTTGGGACGTCATCCTGAAGGTCGCTGGGTTCAGAGGCGTTGTGGGGTGATTGAAGCCCTAGCGAGCGATCCAGCCCCCTTAAAGAAACCCAAGGGCCTTCTTCTTGCCTTGAGTTGGCAGCCTGCATTTTGTGATACCCACCCTGGAAAGAGCGAATGTAACCATCGATCAAGCCATCGCTTTGATGCCAGTCAGTTCGCGCTTCATGGGCTCTGGCCTGAGCCTAGAGGTCTTGAATACTGCAAGACCTCGCTGACTGAAAAAGAACTGGATCGTGCGAAGGCCTGGATGTCACTGCCTCCGGTGATCTTAAAGGAATCGATACGGGAACGATTGAATACGCTGATGCCTGGAAGTCTTTCGGGGCTTGATCGCCACGAGTGGGTCCGCCATGGTCGCTGTTACAGTGATGATCCTGAGCGATTCTTTGAGGCTGCTTTGAGCTATCTTGAGGCAGTCAATGGGTCGAGCTTGCAGCGGCGTTTCAGTGACCATTTAGGCGAGGTGATAAAGGCTGATTCCTTGCGCCTAGCGTTTGAAGAAAGCTTTGGGTCTGGTGCGGGCAGAGCCCTTGAACTGATCTGTATCCCTTTTAGGGGACAATGGCTCTATAGTGAGGTCCGTATTTATCTAAAGGGAGCCTCATCGGATCCCGACGCCTTCTCAGACAGTCTCGACAGAGAGCATGTGCCTCACAAGGGCTGTGAGCAAGGTCTCGTGGAACCGATGGTTCCCGGTAGAATGTCACCCTAAGGTTATGCAAAAGACAACCCTTTCCCAGAAAGCTCGAGGAACCCTTTATCTATGAACATCCTCTTTTTCTTGCCTCTGCTCGCCGCCCTCGTCTTGTCGGCCTGCAGTGAGATGCCCACAGGCCTTGGCGGCCATGAGGCGCCATCGGCCGCTTCTTCGAAGCCCACCTTAGCCACTGATGAAATCACTCAGTGTGCCGATCAAGTCAAAAAACTGCCCCCTCAAGACCGCCCGTCATCGAGCCTCAAGCCTTCTGTCGATCTTCTCTACTGGTGTACCAAGGCGGCCGAAAAGGGGGATGCACGGTCCCAGTTCGTCCTTGCAAGGCTTTATGAGAAAGGCACCTTCGGTCCAGCCAACCAGCCTGAGGCGATTCGCTGGTACAAAGCATCGGCCAGCAGCGGCTTTGCCGATGCCCAGTTCAAGATCGGACAAATTTATGGTCGTGGTGAAGGGGTTCCAATCGATAAGGCCGAGGCAACCCGCTGGTATCTCAAAGCAGCAGGCCAGGGGCACCTTGAAGCCATGTACTACATGGGTTATCGCTATGAACATGGCAAAGGGACGCCAAAGGATTTTACGGAAGCCTTCAAATGGTACGGACTTGCGGCAGAGCATGGGAACCGCCAGGCGATGGCGGGTTTAGGATCCCTCTATCTCTTAGGTCATGGGGTGCCGCAGAATCAGGTCGAAGCCTATAAATGGTTCAATCTGGCTGCGGTATCGGGCGATAAGGACCCCATCGCCCAGCGCGATAAGTTGGCTCGGACGCTTTCTAAGAGTCAATTAGCGGAAGGCCAGCATCTTGCGAGTGAGTGGGCGAAGAAACACCCCTTAGATAAAAAGCCTTAATGATTAGGGCTTTGGTTATGATTCATGAGGCCTGAGCGCACGAAGGCTTTCTTCTATTGGCAAAGCCTTAACACCCCGCCGTCGAGGGCTGGGAAGGTCTGACGTTAAATGAGGGGGGCAATTTAGACTTAATCAGCTTCAACCTGGGTAGGGCATACCACCACTGGTTTGCCTTACAGCACTGGCGTTCTTTGATTGTGATGCAAGATCATGGGCTGCAGTCGCAGCTTGTACGGTTTTTCCAGTAGCGTCTCTTAAAGGAGGTACGTCTAAAAGGCTGGCTGCATCATCTGAAACTTTGGATGCTAGCACGGCAAGGGCTGCAAGTTCCTCCACATCAATGGCCTCCTGAAGAACCACCTTATTGGTCTTATCAGCCAATGCGGCGATGGCTCTCAACCGTTCGTTCACCAGGGTATACGCCTCCCGGAGATTGTCAATCTCCTTCCTTAGCGATACTGAGGTATCCAGTAACTGTTGGGTATAGGCGCTGAATTTGTCTTCGCTCATGGGAATTTCTCGGTTAGGGACGACCTAAA
>RFVA01000011.1 GCA_009922685.1 Gammaproteobacteria bacterium
AAGGTATTACCCATAATAATATCGCCAAGATGTTTCCCGAGTTGTTGTTGCTCATCATCGAGAGGGTGGTGAAAGGGGGTGCTATAGCCTGACAAGAGCGAGAGACCGGCAGCGGCATAACTTTCCTTATCATCATTCATCAAACGGAGTTCCTGCCATTCTGCGCCAAGTTGAGTGGCATCTCCTCGAAGGCCTAAAGTCCCAAGCGCTTGATCTAAGGCAGCCATTGAATCTGGGTTTGACGCAAGCCGGTGACCGATTTCACCCGCTCCGATCGAAACCCGCGTGCCATGATGTTCTGAATCCGAAAGCGTTTTGGTATAAGTCCTTTGAGACTCCACGACGTCCGTCGCTGATGATCCAAGGCTATTCAATGCTTCTTGACCAACCCCTAAAGAGACGACCTCTCTAACCCCTTGCTGGATATCCTTCGAAATAGATTGGGCAAAATGAGTTTGCCAATCTCGGTCTGACCCGACCTTCGAACTGATGTCCATTGCTATTTCATCCGCTTTTGACGCTTCAACATGAAATCGGTTTTGGAGTTGCCCTGATAGGCCTGATTGGAGTGAGAGCCCCCCCTCGCCACCTCGAAGACTGCCATGCGCGGCGCTGCTTATCAAAGAGGCATAATCATCTCCACTCATGCCGGTCTCTCGATAGCGCTCCGCATAGGCTTCCCCAGTTTGGGCAATGAATCGATCGGTTGCACTTTGGCTGGTTGAGATCCCTTTTGAAATATCTTCGCTCTCAAAGCCTTCTTCACGGCGCCCTTGTGAGAGACTCACTTGTTGCTGGACTTGTTGCATGAATTGTCTCGATGATCTTTCGGCGGCCGCATCGGCGGATTGAATACTCTGTCCGTGATTCTGAGTGATCTCGAAGGTTGGAAGAACGGCGGCCGATCCGGCTCCCATTACTCCGGTTTGAGGGTTATGTTGGAATCCTGGGGACATGCTGATGAGGCCTGATGGGGTGATCACTGAGGGCGCTCCTACTTTTTCATCGATAAAATCCCCCGACTGCATTCGTCCTAAGAAATGAGTGGCGGTGATCGATCCACCATAGACCAGCATCAGCGCGATGGCCGGGGTCGAACTGGCTAGCATCCCCCCTACGGCAAGCCAATTTTCAAGCGTCCTGTCGAGTTGATAGAGCCCCATGATTGAAGGCAGCTCAAAAGCTGCACGTTGAAGGGCATCCATGCTGTTGGTGGCTGATAAGGTGATATAGAGATTGATAATGGCCAAAATCGGCATCCACAGTTGAATCCACACCAACATGAGGAAATATTGACCCATCATCTGAATCCCACGCCCCCCTAAGAGAAGTGTGAAGGTCATGATCGGTGTGATGGCAAAACTAAACCCTTCGATCCAAGCCATCATGGGTCGAACGATTCGACTGAAAAGAGTTTCTTCCGCGGCCCATTGGGTATTGCGCTGAAGAATAGCCGTTTCAACCATCGCGGCTCGGGTGGCATGGAGACTGTCTTCGTGGCGGCGAATGACCCCCGCTTCAAACATCGGTAGCAGAGCGGCCGAGATCATATAATCCCTGGCGCCAAGTTGTCCTCGGGTCAAGGCATCAAGGGCTAATTGGAGGCGATCCATTGTCGGATGGGTTTTGCCAAGGCGGGCATCTAAGTGCTTTTCTAAGGCATTTAGCCCTTCTTGATTGAGATAAGCTTCGATCAGAGGCCAAGCGGCGCTGCAGGTTACGATGTCTTGCCGCTGCTTTAAATGCAGGGCCGTGGTATAGAGCTCTGAATCAAAACGGATCGCATCGAGTACTTTTGGCGTTCTCAATACCTGATCCATGGGCGTGATCCCAAGATCAACCCCGGTTAGGGTGCAATCCCTCACATACTCTGCCAGTGTCTCTTCAAGATCAGTCCCTGGGTTTGGACTGTTTGCACCCCCAAGATCCATTCGTGATTTCAGATTTCTGCGGACCGCCGTGATGATCTCAAGGGTGGCCGCAAACCCTTGCTGCGTCATCCTCGGCGTACTGAAACCCTGTTCGAACAGCACGGTGAGTCGATAACCTAAAGTCGATAGGATCGAGCCGCTTACGGCAGGACCTAAGGGAACCTGATCGACCAGTCTCATCTCGCCCGTGTAAGCATCTTCGATGGCAACCTGTGCCTTGGGCACGAATAGGGCGAGATAAAGTAGGAGGGCGGTGATCATGTTCTGGTAGGCGGGGCCCCGGCCTTCACTTTGCATCAAGCCCCGTACCATCATAAAAAGAACACCGATTAAAGCGCCGATTCCGGCGGCCATCTTAAAGTCGGCAGTGCTGCTGACCATGGCGAGACTTTGTAGGACGGTGGTCAAAAATGCGGCATCACCAATCGAATAAATCGTATACGTCATGGGGATCTAGTCGATATCGAGCTTAGAGCATGTTGAAGTCCCCCATAATTTTTAGGTTTAAGGGTCAGGGCAAGATCTTGATAAAACCTCAAGAGGGATTGTGGGTTCCCAAAACGCCCACCAAGATCAGAAGAAACCTCATGACTATCCTTAACAACCTGATTTAAATGATCGTTGAGTCTTCCGGCATAAGCATGGTCGAGGTTAATGGCACTGATGCGAGCCGCATCCAGAAGATCGTGGATGAGACTTTTTGCCATTTCTATAGCGATGAGCGGTGCAGCTTCTTCAGCAAAGAGGTGGGCAAGCCCTTTATCTTCGCGCGCCAGATTTCTGAGCATCGCGCCTATGGCGCTTGGGGTAGCAGCCATGAAGGCTTCTTCATCCTTCGAGAGGGTTCCTTGATTGCTTGAAAACTTACCGACCAGACCGCCCATACCCTCCTCTCCTAGGAGGATGTTCCTGACTCTTCCATGGAGACCCACCAGGGTGTGACGTTCAATGACAGGATGGAGACAGCCATCGACTTCTAAGGTGTCACAGCGGTAACACCGAATGACTGAAGAGGCACTTTCTGATCCGACTAAAAGATCCTTCAGTCCTATCAAAGGGGGTAACACGGTGACAGGAAGATTGGACCCTTTGCCATCAGGGCTTTGAACGGGTGGTTCTAGAATGAAGGAGCCCGTGATCGATAACAGCTCTTCGAGGAGCCCATCACCGCCTGACTTGAACCATGCTGCAACGTTTCCCTGATGAAGGGCACGCCAGATAAGATTTCCCTGAATATCTTGGGCGAACCGTTTTGGATCTGCGCGTTGTGCTTGCTCTAATGGGTCTCCTGCCAAGGTGTTTCCGGCCATACTGCCGAACACATCGCTCATCCCTTGGGATAAGGAAAGCGTCGACATCCTTGATTTGTTCTGGGTATCGATCGCTGACATACCATCGTTGACGAGACCTTGTGCGAGCTGGCAGGAATTTGAAAATAGCTGATTAAACTGTTGTACCTTTCGCTGGAGATCCGTCATCACGCTTCCGCAATCAGGGCACATCGCGTTGATGGCGAGCTGAAAGGCATAGCCTCCCGCATTGCCGGCAATACTTCTCATCATCGTGACGAATTGATCAGAATTAATGAAAGAAAAGGAACCGCCGTAAAGATCAATGCCGCCACAGCCACCGCCAAAGGAGGGAGGGACGACACTGATGGGTTGAACTTGCATGATACGGTTTCGGATGGCGAGGGAACCGCCACTCAAGACGCCACGGCGCTGTGACATCACCGCCTCGGGTCTGGAGGTGTTGGTCATCGCGTTCATCATGTGATCCATCTCTTGTTGCAGATTTCCTTCAGAATGTCCGCTCGCGTTCAAAAGAATCATAAAGAGCACCCAAGGGGGCAGGGCCTTCATGATGGTCACGGTGACAGGGGTTGGTGTGCTCGGAGCGCATCCTCGGGGCTTGGCGCTGCGACAGGCTGTTCACCTTGAGTTTTCGTCCATAGATCATCGCTGAGAGAACCCTCCCGATGCGCCATGATGAGGAGGCGCTGGATGAGGTCTTCAAGGGCGACCAACCCTTCGGCAATCGGGATAATGCGATGGGGTGGTTCGATAAAAAAGAGAGCCGGTGTGGTTGTGATTCCTAAAGCGTCTGCTTCCCCATGATGGGCTCTAAAAGAGGAGTAAAGTCCTGAAGGTAAGGGCTTTCCGTCCAGAGACAGTGGGAGGATCTTGATCTGATGGCGGAGCTCAAGGCCTTTAATTAAAGGAGCCTGAAGATCGCAGTAACGACAATCGGAGCGGAAGGCAAAAAGAAGACCGCCGCGCAGTGCGATAAGACTAAGGGCTTCATCGGTCGCTTCTCGGGCACTTCGGTTGGCTTCATGAACCCCGAAGGTACTCATGGGACGTCGCCGATTTTCATCAAGGAGAGGATCTGAGAGAACCACTTCATGGGCCTTTTCGCTAAAGCGATGAGCTTTATCCATCAGAATTCGCTGCAACACAAAATAGTGGTGGAGATTCTCAGGGCTAGGGTCATCGATAGCTCGATCACGGAAAGCCCCTAATTCAGAGCGAAACCAAGCTGTTGAAAGGGGGGGTGGTTCAGGCTTTAAAACCTCTGAGGATTTGGCCTCAGGAGCCGGAATGCTCGGTGTATCTTCAGGCCTTTCAGGGTCCAGCACGGGGGAAGGGGAGACTTCTCGCCAGAACCAGCCGCGGGCCTTATCGCTATAGAAGGGTTCTTCGGTGGCGTGCGCCCTCAATGACGCCAGCAGCGAAAAGCCGTGTAAGAAGATTAAAAAGGCATGTGAAATCAGATTCGACATGCCGGTCATTGTGAACGTGCTTGCTGAAGCGTTTGTGCTCCAACATCACGAAATCGGCCAGTAACCTCAAGGGGGGCAGATGATGGTATGCCCCCCTAAAAGGATTAGGGTTTATCGAGTAGGCTTTTGGGGAAGCGGCAGCTGACCGCATAAGGGCCGCTGTAGGGCTCGCTCATCGAATAGGAAAAACCTGCCGCAATGTTAGGTCGCCCGATCCTACAATCCATTGCGAAGGTGGCCAAGGTGTAAGTTTCACCCCGTGAAATGCCCAAAGGTCCCGAGGCATGATTGATCAACTCATAGGCGGCGTTCTTCATCGCCGTCAAAAGATCCGAAGGGTGAGTTTGATAGCTGACCCAATACTTTGCCGAATCTTGCTTCAATACATCGGGCGATTTGGGAGCCCTTAGTGTCTTAGGGAGGAGGCAGTAGGCTCCATTGACTTCATCGACCACCTCTGAGATAGGACAATCCCAATGCTTCATCAGATAGACCGTCGCGGCGGCATCATCAAGACCATACTTTGCCATGATGAAACGATGTGTCTCCTGTAGGAGTTTCTGCATCGCGGTATTCATGTTGAGATCATAGCCGATGGTTGCCCAGTTTTTCTTCGTTTCGATGATGGGCCACTCTCCCAATTCCGGACGATCCCGGGTATGGACGAGATCAATGGTGACGTTGAGTTCAGGGTAGGCGGTTTCAAGGGCATCCAGATCAATCTCGCCATTACCTTGAGCGGCATGAGAATCGCCGGTCCAGATCATCGCACCGTCTTCAAAAACGGGAAGGTAGGTCGTCGATCCTGCCGTCATTACAGGGATATCGAGGTTGCCACCCCATGGGCCTGGCTGTTTGGTATCACACCCTTTGGGCATGTTGAGAATGCCGGGAATGGGGACGCACCAGCCGGGACTGGTGCTGCTCGACGCCGAATTGCTCGGGTCGTAGTAGGGGAGAGCAATATCCTCTTTAGAACGCGCGACAGCGAGAACCCCAGGGAAAGGCCGCAAAGGGATTGTAATATGGTCGTTGAACTTGGCCGTCATCTTTTCGTTATCGAGGTAATAACTGTCGATGAACGCGGGTCTTGGATTTGGCCAAATCATCTGAGAGACCGTGTCAACAGCTCCTGATGGGAGTAAAGGATATTGAGGAAACAATCCTGCTGAGTCGCCACTGTTATTCGTCGCATAACTGAGCATGCGGATCTTATTGATATGGACGGCCACAAAATCAACCGGCCTCTGACCGAACTGAGGGGCTAGAGCGCCATTCACCTTGATGGGTCCCGTCATGGTGTGGGGGCCGCGACCATTTACCGCCCCATTGATATAGCTCAACTTATCGATCGTGATACCTGGAACTACTTGCCCCCCCCCTGCGACCACCGTTTCAATAGCAACGCTATCACCAGGGGCGATTTCAAGGGCAGGTGGCTCATCCGAGCTATAGTCAAAAAACCCCCAAGTTGTGGTGGCGGGAGATGCAGGGAGGATCCACGTGCGGTTCATCCCGCTTTTGATGGTTCTAACCTCCATATTGGGTTGATAGAGGGGGCCCTTAAACATAACATTTGGAAATGGAATCGGTGCGGGTTGACGGTAGCAGGGCGTGCCGTTAGTCGATTTGCCGGATGTTTGGTTGCAGGTCTCAAGAGGAACCCATGCAGGCAGCCCGTCATTATCAGGGGTAACGGGTGCCCGTGTGTCGGCGACCGCATTTCCTACAATGCCAAGAAGCAACATGGGAAGAAGGACACGTTTTTTTCTTAGAATTATGCTGACCATTCTTTGGTGCTCCCTTACATCGTTAGATTGTTTCTGAAAACCATCAAGACCCGGTTGTTTTTAAGTCATTTAGGGGCTTATAGCAAATCTATTCTCTCGGCTCATGACGATCAATGACCGCGGCAGCGAGACTATTTCCCAATACATTGGTCGCACTTCGACCCATATCGAGTAAAGGATCAATGCCCAAAATCAATAACAAACCCGCCTCAGGAATTTGAAAATGAGTCAGGGTCGCCGATATCACCAGCAGGGAGGCTCTTGGAACGCCGGCGACTCCCTTACTGGTGATGAGCAACATGAGGAGCATGACCAATTGATCGCTGAGGGGCATGTCGATGCCATAGGCTTCAGCGATAAAAAGGGTCGCAAACGTCATGTACATCATGCTGCCATCGAGATTGAAGGAATAGCCCAAGGGTAAGACCATCCCGACCACCCGCTCCCTGCAGCCAAAGGCTTCAAGTTGACGCATCAAAAGAGGGTAAGCAGCTTCACTGCTCGCCGTTCCAAAAGCGAGCAGCATTGGATCTTTAATCAGTAGAAGTAGATGGCGCACAGAGGCGCCCATGAGCAGCCGCCCGATCAGAATCAAGACCCCCCAAAGCATCAGGAGGCCAGCATAAAATTCGATCATCAAAAGGCCATAGGTCGCCAAAATGCTGATCCCTTGGACCGCGATGACGCTCGCGATGGCTGAGAAGACAGCAGCGGGCGCGATCTTCATGATCATTCCGGTGAGCTGGAACATCACCAAAGCCAGTGATTCAAGGAGCACAAAGAGAGGTTGAGCCGGAGCGCCTAACGAGCCTCCTGCAAGCCCAAATAAGACGGAAAAGACCACGATCTGAAGGATTTCATTATGGGCCAAAGCGTCCGTAATGCTGGCAGGGACCAGATGCTCAAGGAAACCCTCGAAGGAGAGAGAGTCTGAAGGGCCCTTGATGCTGGTCACCGCCTCTGGAAGGGGAAGGTGGAGCGCCGTTCCAGGGTGGAGGAGGTTTACCAACAGCATGCCGAGACAGAGGCTTAGGAGCGATGCGGAGAGAAACCAGGTCATTGCCCGAAGACCAATCCGGCCCACCGCAGTCCCCGTCCCCATTTGACCCACTCCTACGGTCAGAGTAGCCAGGACTAATGGACCAATTAGGAGCTTAATCAATCTTAAAAAGAGATCGGTGAAGGCCCTTAGGCCCCTGATCACCACATCCATGGCGGAAGGATCGATGACCGGTTTGAAGAAGCTGAGGCAGGAACCCACAAGGATCCCCAAGAGAACGGCCACAAGCACCCTTTGTGTGATGATCTTGCTGTCTTGAGCGCTATTGTTTGATGAGTGCTTGACGTTCATGAAGGGAGGCTATCCTGTCCGTGATGACGGTGAGATTGCATGGCGTTGATTTGTTCTTCAAGTTCCCGGCAGCGCTCCTCCCAATAGCCCGTCGTTCCGAACCAGGGGAAGGCTTTAGGAAAGGCAGGGTCATTCCAGCGCCTTGAAATCCAAGCGGCATAGTGGATCAGCCTTAGGGTTCTTAAGGCCTCTACTAGATGGAGTTCCCGTCCATTAAAGTGTCTAAAGGTCTCATAGCCTTCCAAGAGCAGGTCGAGATCGAGTTGTTGTTCTCGGCGATTACCGTTGAGCAGCATCCAAAGATCCTGAACGGCGGGGCCCATCCGGCTGTCATCGAAATCGACCAGTAAAGGGCCATCCGTTGACCAGAGTACGTTTCCTGGGTAGGCATCACCATGAAGACGAAGGGCTTCGATGGGGCCCGCTTGATCATAAGCTTGCTGGATGGCGATCAGAGCTTCTGAGGAGATCGCCTCATAGTTTTTTAGGGTCTCATTGCCCATGAGACCTAACGTTAAAATGGCGTTTCGGGGTTCGATCCCAAAGGATTCAATATCGATTTTAGGGCGGTGGACATAGGGCTTTTGGGCACCAATGAGATGGACTCTAGCCATCAGGCGCCCCATCCGTTCCACATCATCCGGATCATTCAATTCAGGGGCATACCCCCCCCTTCTTGGAAAAGAGGCGAAACGAAATCCGCCAAAGTGATGAAGCTTTTCTCCGGCAGGATTGGGAAGGGCTTTGACCACCGGTAGTTCATCGTTAGCGAGTTCTTCTAGAAACTCCAGTTCCTCTTGAATCGCTTCATCAGACCAGCGCTCTGGTCGATAAAATTTGGTGACGATGAATTCACCGGAATCAAGGCCCACCTGAAAGACACGATTTTCATAGCTATTGAGAGCCAGTAGACGGCCATCAGGCTCAAAGCCATGGGCTTCGAGGGCACTTAGGATAACGTCTGGGGTAAGACCATCGAAGGGGACGGGACCACCCTCTGGGTGGTCCTTGGGGTCCTCGGCGGCTTCCAATCGATTAAAGGGCATCAGAGCTTCCGCGGGAGGGTTACTTAACGTTTTCTAGATGCGCGGTCAATCAACGCCAGAAGATCGGGGCCAAAACGAGGCGATAGATGCGCATCCACCGGAAGATACCAATGGTTTTCTCGGGCCAAATGGAAACATTTGACGGCATCTTTTTCTGTCATCAGGAGGGCTTCATCGCCGGCAAAATCGAGATCCTTTTTCGTGTAGCGATAATGATCGGGATAGGTCTTTGTCTGCATAGTGAGACCTTGGGCTTCCAAAAGGCTATAAAACCGATCTGGGTTACCAATGCCCGCCATCGCATGAAGCGGAGCACCCATAAATCCAGGGAGTGGTTTTCGTTGGCAAACATTTTTGAGGTTAGTCGCCAAGGCGCCTTTGAGCTCCATCGAATAATCAGCCTCTGGATTTAAGCCGTGATGAACAATCATGTCGACGTCCTTAAGGCGTTCAATGGGTTCCCTTAAGGGGCCGGCTGGGAGCAGGTGGCCATTGCCAAAACCTCTTTGACCATCGATCACCGCGATTTCAATATCCCTGATTAATTCGTAGTGCTGAAGGCCATCGTCGGTAATCAGGATATCCACATCATGTGCTTTCAGGAGAGCTTCACCGGCCAGAACCCGTTGCGGATGGACAAAGACGGGACAACCCGTGCGACGGGCGATGATGACGGGTTCGTCCCCCCCCTGATAAGCAGAGGTCTGAAAGGTAATGCCCAGAGGCTCGCGTGTAATGTGGCCCCCGTAACCTCGACTAATGATCCCGGGCTTGAAGCCTTTAGATTTCAAAAATTGTGCAAGCCAGATAGTGAGGGGCGTCTTGCCGGTCCCGCCGACGGTCAGATTGCCGACGACGATGACAGGGACTGGTAACTCCTTGGAAACGATTCTGCCACTCTGATAGGCTTCCTTCATGAGACCGACGCTATGCCGATAGACCTGTTCGATGGGAAGCAAGAAGGGATTCGCTTTTTTTTGGCCGTACCAGAGATGATGGGTAAGGCGATGAATAACGTTCGATACAGCCATGGGGTATTTTTAAGATGGAGTTTTTCCTCTACCATCGCCCCTCAACAGGCCTTTTGTCAATCTCCATGGACGTTCTCGTATCTTGCCTTTGGTGACATGAGCGTGTGCTGATGAATTTTGACCCTGAAAGAAGGCCTCACATGAAGCGTTTCTCCAGCGCTGCCAGAACGTTAGGACCCAGGCTCCGATTTAGCCAATTTTCCGAATAGCGCCTATACCCTCCCACAAGGGGGGTTTTACCTTGAGGCGTCCCCCATCAGCTATACCTCTGCCTCAAAGCGCGCCTCCCCTCAATATAACGCTGAATATCTTTTGCGTTATGGTCTCCTTGATGACATTGAGATCCGTCTTTATTCTCAAGGCTTCACCGTTCAAGGGAATCCCAATAAAGCCATCGGTTTTAGTCCTTTGACCTTCGATAGTAAGGTTCATTTTTGGGATGAATGGGAGGATTATCATCTCCCTGCGGCGGGCCTTGAAGTCCTCTTACAAACCGATCTTTTAGGATCGCCAGAATTTAATGGTGGTCTTGAACCGGCCATAAGCCTCAATTTTGACCAATCTCTTCCTTATGAACTTGAGATTGAATACAACGTCGGTGCGGCACGTTTTCAGGATCCTCAAAACGTTGATAACAGTCTCTGGGACGCGACCTTTTCATGGGCCCTGCAACGGGCCATGACCGAGGATATCGACCTCTTTATCAATGGTTACTACAACGCCTCGAGTCTTCCAAGAAACACCCGCTATAGCGATAAATACCAGAGGGTTTGCCCAAGCGATGGACCTTGTCGCGATGAGCAAAAGATCCGGCAGGCAATTAACCCTGGTGCAAAGCAAAAAATGCAGGCCATCGGGATGGGAGGCATTTGGACGATGGATAAACACACGGTCTTTTTTACCAATCTCGCCGCGGGGGTTTCAAGTTCAACCCCAGACTTTACGGGCTACATCGGATTTGCCTGGACCCCTTGAGTGTCCATGGCTTTTGGGGTCTTGAGCCGTTACTAACCCTTTTTAGCCCGGCCAGCGCCATCCGTTGATTTCTGGGCTATCTATTCCATGTTCGTAGGCGTATTCACGGCAGGCAATCTGCTGATTCCGGTAACGCTCTTTGGCGTGTGAGCCCGCGTTTTGGAGGGAGGGCACCCGATCAATGACATCCATGGCCAGACTAAAACGGTCAATTTGGTTTTGAATCGCAAGTTCTAAAGGCGTATTGATATTCCCTTTCTCCTTGTACCCTCGAACATGGAAGTTCCCATGATTGGTTCTTCGGTAGGCAAGGCGATGGATCAGATAGGGATAGCCGTGGAAGTTAAAGATGACGGGTTTATCGATGGTAAAGAGGCTATCAAAATCTCGGGTCGACAAGCCGTGGGGATGTTCGTAATCAGGCTGTAACTTAAAGAGATCCACCACATTAATAAAACGGATTTTGAGTGCTTTGAAGTCTTTCTTCAGCATGGCGGTGGCTGCGAGCGCTTCTTTGGTTGGGATGTCGCCGGCTGAAGCGATCACGACATCCGGCTCCTCCCCCTGATCGTTACTGGCCCAATCCCAGATGCCGATGCCCTTGGTGCAGTGGGCAATCGCCGAATCCATATCGAGATACTGGAGGTGCGCTTGCTTATCGGCCACAATCACATTGATGTAGTTTTCACTGCGAAGGCAATGATTGGCAATCGAGAGGAGGCAATTGACATCCGGTGGCAGGTAAATACGGGTGACTTCCGCGCTTTTATTGACCACGATATCGAGAAATCCCGGATCTTGGTGAGTAAACCCGTTGTGATCCTGGCGCCACACCGTGGATGTAATCAAGAGGTTCAGGGAGGCAACACTGCTTCGCCAAGAGAGGTTATTGCAGATGGCCAGCCATTTCGCGTGCTGATTGAACATGGAATCGATGACATGGACGAAGGATTCATAGGTCGAAAAGAATCCATGGCGCCCCGTTAGGAGATAACCCTCCAGCATTCCCTCGAGCGTATGTTCACTGAGCATTTCAATCACTCGTCCATCGACAGCGAGTTCGCCGCCATCGGCATCTTCAGGGAAGGTGGCTTCAATCCAAAACTTCTTTGACACGGCGTAGATGTCATGAAGTTTGTTGGAGGTATTTTCATCCGGACCAAAGACCCTGAAGTGAGTCATATTGGCCGCCATGATATCTCTTAGAAACTGCCCCAAGGGTCGGGTGTTTTCCGCTTCTATAGCGCCTGGGGATGGGAGCTGCGCGCAATAATCCTTGTAGTTGGGCATCTTCAGCGCGCGTTTGAGCCGTCCCCCATTCGTGTGGGGGTTAGCCCCCATGCGCCGTTCTCCTTGAGGGGCCAGTGCCCGGATGATGGCATTCGGGGTCCCTTTTTCATCGAAGAGCGTGTCAGGGTCATAGCTTCTCAGCCAGGTTTCAAGTAAGGCGAGATGTTCTTCGTTTTTAACAACATCAGTCATCGGAACCTGATGAGCGCGCCAGAAGCCTTCAATGTGGTGGTGATCAATGGTTTTGGGAGCAGTCCATCCCTTAGGGCTCCTCAGCACAATCATCGGCCATCTTGGGCGCGTAATGGCCCCCCCGGTGCGTGCTTTTTGTTGGATCTCTCTAATCATGGCGATACAGTGATCTAGAGTCGCTGCCATGGCTTGGTGCATTGACTCAGGGTCTGATCCCTCGACGAAAAAAGGCGTCCACCCGGTGCCTTCAAAAAACTGTTGCAATTCTTCATGGCTGATACGGGCAAGGATCGTTGGATTATTGATCTTGTAGCCGTTCAAATTAAGAATCGGTAGCACGACGCCATCACGGGCCGGATTAAGAAACTTGTTGACGTGCCAGGAGGTCGCAAGTGGGCCTGTTTCTGCTTCGCCATCGCCCACCACGGCGGCAACGATCAAGTCGGGATTGTCGAATGCAGCGCCACAGGCATGGGAGAGGACATAACCTAATTCACCGCCCTCATGAATGGATCCCGGTGTTTCTGGGGTGCAGTGGCTGCCAATGCCGCCTGGAAAGGAGAATTGCCGAAAAAAGGCCAACAAGCCTTCCTCATCAAGCGATTTATCCGGATAGATCTCGGAGTAACTCCCTTCAAGGTAGACTGGACCTAATACACCCGGGGCACCATGCCCTGGCCCAGCTAGAAATATGACATCAAGGTCATGGGTGTTAATGACCCGATTGAGATGGGTCCAGATAAAGGACAGGGCAGGGCTTGCACCCCAATGGCCCAAAAGGCGGTTTTTAATGTGTTCGGGCTTTAAAGGTTCTTTAAGGAGGGCGTTTTCCCTTAGATAGATCATCCCCAGGGCCAGATAATTACAAGCCCGCCAAAAGGCGTCCACCTGAGCGAGAAGGCCCGTATCCAGTGGGGTTCCTGAAATAGTGGATCGTGCTGGACCGAAGCTACTGATGTTGCTCGGATCTTTAATGTGTTGAGAGTCGTTCATAGGGGGATTAAGTCCTGTCATGGGCGGGGATGAGATGAAACGTCGCTGCATCTTAAAACCGCACTATAAACCTCGATGACGTGTTTCGTGTGACGAGACGACGATGACTTTGATCGGGGAGTGATCTCATCTAAAGAAGGTGAGAGGGATAGCTTTTGAAGCCTCAGGTTTCAAGAAAGATTAAGTCGGCGTAGGATGGTGTTGCCTTTTTAACGACTAATATAGATGGGGGAAAACTTTGATGCGTTTTCAACTTTTAAAGACATGTGTTGGGTCTCTCGCTCTCATCGCTTTGCCCGCTTGTCAGACGTTGCCGCTGCAGAATTTTGACAACGCTCCGATTCATCTGGCGAATAACCATGAGACGCTCAAGGATGTTGAAAAGGCCATCATTCGTGCGGGTACCCGCCTTGGATGGCAAATCAGAACGATCAAGCCGGGGCAGATTCAGGCCAAGCTCTATGAAGAAGATCAGATGGCTGAAGTCACCATTGATTACAGTTTGAGTCTCTACAATATCCATTATCTCAATAGTGAAAATCTTCGTTATAGCGCTCAGCCTGGAAGTCCTACGATGATCTACAAGGACTATAATGACTGGGTACAAGCGCTTGATCGGGGCATCCGACAGGAACTGCTGAATCATCCTTCATAGTTCTCCTGCGCCGAGACTTTTCTTTAGGTTTCGGCGGATCTTTAGTCCCTCCGTGAATTTATCGGAGCAGCTCCATGGGATACCGAACATCTCCCCGTCGAACGAACCTTGCTGCGTTGGCCGAGGCAGGCCGGGTCGCTCGTCAACGACTGCCCAGAAAAAATCTCGGCATCTGGGATAAAGAGTCCTCCCAAAGGGACCCCTTAAAGCTTCTAGAACAACAAGAATCGACCCGGGTACCTGAGCTGATTCCTTTGAGGCATCATCGGATGGCGGTCAGTCCCTTCGCCTTCTACCGGGGGTCTGCCATCGTCATGGCGCATGATCTTGGCCACCAAAGACCCCATTCAGGCCTCCATGTTCAACTCTCAGGGGATGCCCACCTCGCAAACTTTGGACTGTTTGCAGCACCCGATCGGACGGTGGTTTTCGATATCAACGATTTTGATGAAACTCATGAGGGCCCTTTTGAGTGGGACGTTTTGAGATTGTCGACATCTTTTTTGTTGGCCAGTGACGAAAATGCGCTGTCTGAGCGTGTCTCGAGAGAGATTGCTTTCATTGCGGCCAAGACTTACCGACATGCCATGCTTCAATATGCATCGATGCATGAGATTGACATCTGGTATCAGCGATTTGATGAAGCGTGGCTAGAAAACCTGATTTGTAATCTCCATGGCAAGGCGGCGGTTGAAAGAATTCGGCGTTATGTGGCCAAGGCACGGGCTAGTAACCGTTGGTCTGCGGTTGAAAAACTAACGGAAACCTTAAATGGGCATCCGCGTTTTTTGGATCTGCCCCCTTTACTGACGAGGATCCCCCTTCATCATGAGGCCCAACGAGCACTGAATGATCTTTTTGATCGCTATGCCGACACCTTATCGGGTGGCGGGCGTGCACTCCTTTCTCGCTACCAACTGGTGGATGCCGCTCATAAGGTCGTCGGCGTGGGGAGTGTCGGATTATTAGCTTATGTCTATCTCCTAAAGGGGTACCATTCAGATGACCTTTTAGTATTACAGGCTAAAGAGGCTGTTGCCTCCGTCATTGCGCCCTTTAGCCCCACACCCTGCCTTGATGAAGCCGGACGGCGGGTGGTTCAGGGTCAACGGTTGATGCAGGCCCAAACGGATCTCTTCTTGGGATGGTTAAAAGGGCCTACGGGAAGAACGTTCTATGTTCGTCAACTCCGTGACATGAAATGGTCACCGGACATTGATCGGATGGATGAAGAAGAGCTGATTTCCTACGCGCACCTTTGTGGGCGGACGCTCGCGAGAGCCCACGCGAGGTCAGGCCGATCAGTCTCCATTGCTGCCTACCTGGGTAAAAGTGAAAAATTTGAAGAGGCGGTCGCGACCTTTGCAGAACGCTATGGCCGCCAGGTGAAGACGGATCATGAAGCTTTTAGAATGGCGATTAAAATGGGCACACTGCCAGAATCAGGTGGTCATTTTGGTCTGCCCAATTTCAAAGTGTCAGCACGCGGTATTGAGCCAGTTATTCAGCCCAAAACGCTGAGTACCTGAAGCAGGGATCTTCATTGAGCGTTTGGATCTCGAAGGAGAAGAGTCGGCCCATTAACCTGATGTCACGTTCCAGCGTTTTTCGACTTCATGAATAAACCCATCAACAAACCGATTGTCATGAAAGTGTTCAGCGTAACTTTCCATAAGGTTTGAGTGCCAATGAATATTTAAGGAGCAGTCACACGTCCTTGGATCGTGCCAATCACGTTCCTTGCTCACCACCAGCACCTCACAGCCTGAGATGACGGCTTCTCGCAAGACATTACTGTAGTGATCATAGGAATAGAGCGTCTTGCAGCGTCGAAGACTGTCTCCTAAGTGCTTCATGTTGCTGGCCACTTTTTCAAGCGGAATTGTTTTAACGCCTCCCGGAAGAGGAAACGCTTGTTGGAGGGCATGACCTTTGTGCGTGAACGATAATGACAGTGTTTTTGGGATCGATGGATCCGGATAGATGGCCTCGGGATCGATCAAACCGAACCAAATGACTCGCTCAGGTCCTAGGTTTTCTCTGGCAGCGATGCTTGCAATGGGAAGTTTATTTGCATCGTAGACGAAGACCATCTCCTCTGAGGGGTAAGAGGCATCTCCCCCCAAAAGCCCAGGATCATTCATGACCCAGCGGATAATTTTTGGAGCCTTGAGGGGATTCCCACTCACCACCTCGGGGTAGATCACAATACTTTGTGATGCGGATCCAGAATAAAACGGGGTTAGCCAAGCTTTAGGTGGATGACCCGACCCTTTGATCGCGGCTGAAAAGCCTCTGGCATTCAGATGATGGCAGAGGCGAAAGAGGGCCCTTACCCCAGAGCTTCTGTGGGTGTAGCGAGGGGCCCAAATGAGAAAGGTTGGAGGACGTTGCTCCCTTAGGAATGGAAGGAATCGAGGCCGCATTTCAATACGACGGGCTTCGATAGGCCGGGAAATAGTTTGGGTGCATCCCACGTTGAGCACAAAGAGCTTGATAGGTGGGAAGCGCGTTAATCCGCCGCAACAGATAAACCGGTTCCATGTGATTGGCCCATCGGGCTTTGAAGATGCGAAGTCCTTCACTAGCGCCCGCAGGCATCCCACCGGTCATTAATCTTAACTGATGCGCTAAGGCATAGTCTTGAAGTCCTTTCATGAGGAGATAAGACGCATTCCAGCCAAGCCCTTCGGGGGTGAACACCATATGGAGTATCTGGAGGACATCTCCAAACACAACGCCACACGCCATCGCACCGATAGTGGTATCTTCTTTGACTCTGAAGAAGATGCCATCATTTAATGCTGCGATACTTTCAAAGTGCTCAAGACTGAAATCAATATAGGTTTCCTTATACTTTTGCTAAACGCTTCCTCGCTCGACTACTGAGGGACGGGATAGGGCGCTTTGGATCAAAGACATAGTGTTCCTTCAAAAAAACCGGGTCAAGACCACGTCCCCGGGGAATGAAACCAGGCTGAGTGACGACCGTCAGCGTCACGAAATCCTCAAAATCATCTTTAAGGGCGTCTAACATAGAGTTGTTTTCAATATGTAGATAGGGCCATGGACCGACACCATCGACATAGGGTGTGCCCGCAATGGAGCGTTCTAGTAGGTAAAAATGGCCCGAAATATGGGGTTTCGGTGAGCCTATCGTTGAAAGTCCCTTGACGTAGGTGTCGGCATGAAAGGGGCAAAGGCTCTTCATCGATTTGGCTTTGAGGAAGGTCAATACGCGAAAGGTGGACCCTTGGAATTCCTCAAGTGACATGCTTTCTCGAGGGGGGAGAGAGAGGCGTGAAGGCCGCCTGAGCGATTCAGGCGGTCTTCCTTAGAAGGTCTTGGGGCAGAAAGACTTAGCTGCCACCACCGAACTTCGGTCCACCGGACTTCTTCATGTCGCGCATGGACTCTTCAACCATTTGGGTCGCTCCAGCAAGATCACCCGACTTCGAGGCTTCAAGGGCACGCTTCAATTTTCCAGTGATGCGTTGCTGAGCGGCTGAATCAAGCTTCGCTCGGGCTTCAGTCAGGGCCGCTTCAGCTTCTGTTTGAAAGACAGCAGCATTACCGGCTTTACCCGCATCAACGGCCTTTTGCGCCGGGATAGCCAGCGGAGACAGGTCTTCATTCATCGGGCCGCCAGCAGCAAGAGTGGCACCATTGAAGGCGACAGACAGAATGAAGGCTGACAGAGCAATTGGTAGTTTCATTAGAAATGTCCTAGTGGTGAGCCCTTTGGTAACGGGCCGAAACATGATCAAGGCAGTATTTAGGCAATAAAAAAACAGCCCAATGGCTGCTTGCCTAACATCTGACTATTTTACTATGAAATAGTTCTCGGAATTCCAGAAAAAGTGCCATTGTCCGTTGCGAGGATATTTATTCCTTTCTTAAAGTAAAGCTATTAACCCCTTCTTCTAGTGTGTTGATCGCGGTTTCAAGGCTGTCGGTCACCAGGGCACTTTCTTCGAGCGCCGCGGCTGAAATTCGTACACTTTCCTTGAGGATGGTCATTGAATCTCTTATTTCCTTTGCCCCTGCCGATTGGGAGCGCATCCCTTCGTAGACCACGTCAAAGGCGGGAATAAGGTTTTGAATCTGGAGGATGATCTGATTGAACTGATCGGAAATGGTCTCGGTATCGGCAACACTCACCTGAACCTGTTGAGTGAATCGGTCCATTTCACGAACCCCCGTCGTCACCGAATCCTGCATCTCATCGACCATTTGCTCGATATCGAGAGTTGCCTGAGCCGTTTGGTCAGCGAGGCGGCGAATTTCGCGGGCAAGGACTGCAAATCCCAAACCGTAATCCCCTGCCTTTTCGGCTTCAATCGAGGCATTGAGTGAAAGAAGATTAGTTTGATCGGCAATGCGGGTAATCGTGGTGGTCACACCACTGATCGTATTCGCTTTTTCGGTAATCAGGGATAAACGATGGGAGATTCCTTGAGTGGCCGTTCCGAGCCCCCGCATCACGGCTTCAAGACTTTCAAGGGATGTTTGGCCAGTTCCCGCGAGGTTTGCAGTGACATCAGCCCCTGAAGAGATGTCGCCCATCGTCTTTAAGAGCTCTTCTGACGTGGCGGTGATCTCTTGGGTTGCCGCGGCGATCTGAAGGGTTGTTGTGCTCAGCTGCTTAATTTCTTGGCGCTGACTATGGGTCATCCTTGAAAGCCTTTCACCTGTCTTAAGAAGTGTCTCCGTGGAGGCGCGCACTTGGCCAATCAACTTATTGAGGTAATCGACCATCCGCCCAAGGGCTGACAGAAGTTTTCCTGTTTCACCGCTATCGCGAGAGGTTAATTGAACGGAGAGATCTCCTGATGCCACCTGTTCGGTTGCTTTAACGGCTTCATCAATCGGTTTGACGATACGCCGTGTGAGGCCTGCGACTAAAAGAGCGCCAAATAATAATGAGATCCCCCCGGTGACCATCGCAATGGTTGATTCTTGATCGAGAAGCTCATTCATCCGGTCGGTGGACATATGTATCAATATCGCACCCGTGGCGATGGGATCCCGAATAAAAGGGTCCTTACCCGCAGTGCTTTTTCCAATCGAATGATTTTCGGTGTTAACAATCGTACTTAAAGGGGCGGCAATTGCGATATGTCGGGGATCAAGCCGTGTACTTGGACGATTCTGGCTGATCGCCTCCTTCAGAAGAAGGCGATCAGCCTCATCGATCTCCCCCATCAATGGGTCATTGTTTTCATCGGCGAAACTTTTGGTTTCAAGGCTTTGGTTGACCACCCACACGCGGTCAATGGAATCCTCAAGAACGACATTCTCAAGAAGGGCTTGGACGCCCATGGTGTCCTGAAGCTCTTTTAGGTCATCACCCGCCATACCGACCTGCACAATCCTTGGGTGATCAACACCGGGGACGCCGACATATTTGAAAAGACGACCGTCTCGGTCTCTGCGCTTTGAAGGTAAGCTGACCGACACGTCCTGGGTTGCTTTTAAGAGTGACCAGAACGCCTGCGCTTCATGATCTTTCAAAGGATCGATCTGATTTTTGAAACGATCCGCTGGAAGATTGCTGAGCGTGGTCTTTCCGGTTTGATCAGAAATCAGTACTTCCCCAAGGAGATCAGGATTCACCATGTTTCTGAGTCGATCATTGATGGTCGCTGAAGGCATCTTGCACGACTCCGCTACCGCCACATAGTTTGAAAGGATGCGTGCGGTGACAATCAAGTGATTTGCGGCCATCTCCTCAGTGCCTTCTTCGACAGTTTGGCTGACCTCAATGGTCCTAAGAAGGACGTTCGCCAAAATTTGGCCATCCTGGCTCGCTTGCTGAAGAGCCGTACGTTTTGCAAAGTGACTGAGCCCGAAAACGGAGACCGCGACCGATACGGTCAGAAGCGGGAGGACCACCAATAAAAGGCGTTGCTTAAGGTTCATCTAAAAGGATGAGGATGGCATCTAAACAAGGACAGTTTCTCATGGCATTGTCCCACTCGCCATGCCACTGGTCCATTGTGATGGGTATTCATCCTTCATGGGAACCCGTGAGAGGCCTTGGAGTCAGAGGAATTCCGATTATCTCAAGGGTCAGTCGATGTTTTATCTTGACTGAAAAACAACAATAACGGGTGAAATCAAGCTTATGAAAATTGGCCATATTCTCTTGATCTGTCTGGCTGCAGCTGTTCTTGGCGATGCCTTTCTTTTGAAACACAATCGGAACGGCGAAGATGATTGGGCGATCTGGCGTGACGCCCATCACTGCACTCCTTTGATGGAAACGGATGGGAGTAATCGGGCGGGGTATCGGTGTGATGATGGCGAAGTCCATTACCGGTGGCGCCAGATGCGGTGACTTTGATCGAGTTTCTTTTGGGTCGCTTAGGCTTACTTAATTGATGCCTCCCCGCCCTAAAAGTGCGGGGATTCCGTCTACCGGAGCTTTGCATCCAAAGCCCAGATTGAGGATATTGCGAGCCGCGTTAATATCGCGGTCGTGCTGTGCTCCAGAGTCCGAGCACACCCAATCTCTCACTCCAAGACCTGCTCTACCTTTCGGACTGCTGTCGGGGATACTCCCACAGTACGAACAGGACTGGGTACTGTACGCTTCGTTGACTTCTAAGAACTCCACTTCCTGCCCTTTGGCTTTATACGAAAGTTGAGTCTTGAGCATGAACCAGCTAGCGTCCAAGACAGACTTCGCCATCTTGGTCTTTGCCAGTTTCGAACTGCTCACATTGCCAACGACAACCATTCCGTTGTTGTCCACCACGTGACGGGTGAACTTGTGAACCGCGTCCTTTCTGCGGTTCTTAATCTTTGCGTGGATCTTTTGGACCTGCTTCTTGTTCCCTGCTCTCTGAGCAATACCTAGCTTTTCCTGTAGGTTCCTATAGGGCTGGCTGGCCTCAAGGCGAGTTCCGTTTGAACAGGTGGCGTAGTCCTTAAGACCGAGGTATGCCGACGGCTGAGGTCATCCCATTCGGTGCAACCGGAACCTCGATGACGACATTGAAATACCAACGCCCACGGGAATCCTCAGAGAAAGAGCCGGAGCGGAACGTATATTGAGCAAGACCATAGCTGTCCCAGACCTTGAAGAAATGCCCGTTGAATCGAACCTGGCCCTCTTTCCAGACGGCAGAGCCGACCTTAAAGGGAACCCACCCCAAAGCTCTTTTGGCTCCACCTGAGCATCTCCACCTGAGTTTGTTGGTCTTGAACTGCTTCCGACTCTTGGCGTGAACGGCGATGACTTCCTGCACAGAATGGCTATGGAGATTCGGAGCTCTTTCCTTACTGAAGTCTTTGAGGTCTTTCTGAAGGTCGAAAGCGGATGTTCCGAGGTTCATCCAACCGAAGCCGGGGATTGGAACCCAAGAAAGCTCAGCCGAACGGCTGTTGGCCTCATTCCAGACCTGATTCACTTCAAAAGCCCATTGCCGCAATAGGGCAGAGTGCTTGTCTCTGACGCGAACTGAGAGGGTTTTAAGGTTGGTCTGCTTATCCATGGTTGCTTTTATGACTACCTTTGACGGAAGTTCAACGGTTGGCATGCAATGTTCAAATACAACAAAGGTAGACACAGCGTCTTCTCTCTCAATGTCCACTTAATCTTTGTGTGCAAACAGAGAGGGAAGGTCTTCAGCGACAACCACCTCGCGGCGATGCAGGAGATATTTGATAAGGTGCTCGACGACTTTGAGGCCGAGCTTCTGGAATTGAACGGGGAGAAAGACCACGTTCACCTTTTGGTGTCGTATCCACCTAAGCACAGCGTGGCGGGGATGGTGAACAGCCTTAAAGGCGTATCAAGCCGAAGGCTGAAGGAGATGTTCCCCGAGATTGAGAGCTTTTGGTCCGTGGCCAAATCAAAGAACTCTCTGTGGTCCCCCAGCTATTTCGCAAGTAGCACGGGAGGAGCACCCATTGAGGTGCTCAAGAAATACATTCAAGACCAGAACAGGCCGGACTAGCCTCTAAGACCCCCCCCTGAAGGAGGAGGCTTTTTATATGGGTAATGATTAATCCACTGAATGTTTCATTTATCGTTGGCCGTCATTGATGGTTACTCTAAAAACACTTTCTATGATTCCGTATTTGAGTCCCGCCTCGGCCGGACGATGACCAAATGAGGCTCCCTTATGAAAAGGCCATGCTATTGGATCGGCTTTATCTTCATGTCTGTGTCGGGCTCTTCTTTTTCAGCCTGCCGCGATGTGAGCTTTGAAAACCTTAATGCCGCTGTCCAGAAAGCCGTTGCTGCGGGCAAATTGACCGGTGGCTATGGCCTCAACATGTGGGCGACAGTGGTTGATGAAGCTGGGACCGTTTGTTGGGTGACGACCAGCGGAACGCCTGGAGCCAGCGCGGGCAATAACGAATGGTTGGGAAGCCGAGTGATTTCAGCCCAAAAAGCGAATACGGCTAATGCCTTCAGTCTTGATACCTATGCCATCTCGACGGCGAATCTTTATAGCGCTGTTCAGCCCGGCGGGAGCCTTTATGGGCTTCAGGAGAGTAATCCAGTGAATGCGGCCGTTGCCTACGCCGGTAACCCTGCTTTCTATGGGACCCAAAAAGACCCTTTGAAAGGCAAAAAAATCGGCGGTATTAATGTCTTTGGCGGCGGCCTTGCACTGTATCAGGGGGGTAAAAAGATTGGCGCTCTCGGTGTTTCAGGTGATACATCTTGTAGAGATCATGCTTTTGCCTGGCAGATGCGTACTGCGCTCAATCTTTTGCCGGGGGGTGCTGGGATCACCACCATTAATCTCAATGCGGCGGGCGTCCAACAGACACCACTCGTTGGAGCAAAGCTTGGCGATGAAATGATCTTAGGAACACCCAATGACACCGAAGCCAGTTACTGGAATAGTTGGTCGCAACCGCTGTGTCCAAACTCCATTGACGCGATCAAAGCGCCTGGCAATGGGACATTAACCACGCTGAAGTAAACCGTCCCTTCATGATCTATCGGCGATGGACAGCACTTTGCCTGCCGATATCCCTTTGAGGCTCCGACTCCTCGGGGCCTCTTCTAGGTGGAGTCTGATTGTCTTTGTGGTTCGATTGACGGATTTCTTCACGTCTAAAATAGATGAATGAGAGAGGGATCGCATGTTTAGCCTGATCACCGGCGCCAGCCGAGGTATTGGTGAATCCTTTGCACGTGTTCTTGCCAGTGAAGGTCATTCCCTGATTTTGGTCGCACGAGATCTCATCGCCCTCAACGCCCTAAAGGAGAGTCTTATGGCGGAATGGGGGGTCATGATCAAGATCATTAGCATCGATCTTCGGGATCCTAACGCCGCTCGTATGATCTTCGAACGAACGCAACAGGAGGGATGGGACGTCGATTTTTTGATCAATAACGCAGGTTTTGGCCGTTTCGGCGAATTTGAGTCACATCCCGTTGACGATTACCTTGAGATGATCCAGGTCAATGTCACGGCCCCTATGGCCTTGAGTCATTATTTCCTGGGTCCCATGAAAGCGCGTGGTCAAGGAGCGATCATCCATGTGGCCTCGATGGCCGCCTTTCAGCCGACCCCCTATATGACCGTTTATGGCGCCACCAAGGCTTTTCTTAGGGCATTTTCAGAAGGTCTAACGGGTGAAAACCAAGCAAGCGGCATTCAGGTTGTGGCGGTGTGCCCAGGTCTTACGGACACCCATTTTTTTGTAGCGGCTGGAGCCGAAGTTGAAATGACACTCCATGGCGCACCGGGAATGCTCACCCCAGATGTCGTGGTAAAGGGGAGCCTTGAAGCCGTTCGAAGGGGAACCATGACGGTCGTTCCTGGAATAAAAAATCGGCTCATGGCGATGCTGTCATCGGCTATCCCCCACCGTATCGGGGTGCCCTTGGCCGCTCGGATCTTAGGTCGACAGTTTCATCGATTTAAAGAATAGGACCTTATTGAGGCCTTGCTGTCCAAGGCTCAGTGAAGTGCACCCGCTTCCAAGGTCGCGACAAGTTCCGCGTTATCAGAGTAATCGATAGGCACTTCGATGACCACAGGCCCTTGGGCGGACAGTCCCGCCTCAAGGACGCTTTCAATCTCAGAAGGTGAAGTAACCCTGAGACCTATGGCGCCAAGCGCTTCTGCGAGTCCAACAAAGTCAATAGGGCCAAAACGGCAGCCAAAGTGACGGCCAAATTGACGATTTTGGAGGGATTCGATGAGGTTATAGCCCTGATCGACCCACACAATATGGATGGTATTGAGTTGAAGCCTCACCGCGGTTTCAAGTTCCATGACCGTCATCATAAAGGAACCATCACCCGAGACTGACACCGCTTTGTGACCCTTTCGAACCAAAGCGGCAGTAAGAGCCCAAGGCATCGCCACCCCCATGGTTTGATGGCCCATACTGAAAAGGAGGTGTCTTGGCTTGTAACAAAAGAAATAACGAGCCATCCAAATCTCATGGGCCCCAACGTCACAGGTCACCGTGATGTCATCGTCAAGACAGTTTCTCAGTGCGTGAATGAAGCGAAGAGGATGTATGGGATATCCATTGAGGGTTTGGCCGCGAGATTGTTCATGAAGCAACGCTTCCCGGGCTAAGTCCACATCGGGTCGAGGGTCATTGAAATCCTTCTTGAGCGCGGCCGCTAAATGGTCAAGATGAAGGGCGATATCGCCGATGACTTCCATTTCTGGTTGATAGAAGCTATCGATAACTGCGGGAATACTGTCTAAATGAATCACCTTGGCGGAGCTGCCCTTTAACCATTCAGAAGGATCATACTCGACGGGGTCATAGCCAATCGTTAGGACGAGATCTGCCCCTTTTAAGAGCGCATCGCCGGGCTGATTTCTGATATAGCCCACACGTCCCGCGAATTGCCCTAATTGATTCCTCGATAAGGTCCCTGAGGCCTCGAAGGTCATCACGGCTGGCAGTTTGCATGGCGTCATAAAACGTCTAACGGCTTCGGCGACACTCGGCGTTCCGGCGCGCACCCCTAAGAGGATCGTTGGACGTTCCGCGGATTCCAAGCGCTTTGCCATCGCGTTTAAGAGCATCGGGGATGCCACCCCTTGAGTGGGTGGTGGTGCTGTGGGTAAAGGGCGTTGGGTAACAGCCGAGGTCGAGATATTAACGGGAATCGACAGATGCACGGCGCCTTTTCGGTCCGTGACGGCCAATCGAAAGGCGTTACAGATTGCTTCAGGGATCGTTTCAGCATCCTCGATTTCAACGCTCCACTTCGTGATGGGGTTGAATAGAGCCGCGGTATCAAGATTCATATGGGTCGGTCTAAGCTGCATCCTCTGGGAGACATGACCTGTGATGATGACCAGTGGATCTCGATCTTCATGCGCCGTTGCGACACCACAGACCGCATTGATGAGGCCGGGACCTGAGGTGGTGAGCACCACCCCAGGTCGAGAGGTGATTCGCCCATAGGCCTGTGCCATGAAGGCGGCACCGGTTTCATCGCGGCATAAAATGAATTCAGGGCCGCCATCGGCAAGGACATCAAGGATGGGCAGAATGGCGCCGCCCGGTACGCCGAAGATATAGTCCACCCCCTCGGCTATCAGGGCCTGAACCAGAAGTTCGGCGCCGGTTTTAGCGGGTGTTTTAAGATCATGTTGCGGGGTTGTTTTCATCGATCTATTCACCTTGCTAAGGACTGTTGGGAAGGACCAGAATTAAGATTTAGAACTTTCATCAGGCCTTAGAGGCATCGTACCGTCTTCTGATTCTTTCTGGTATCGGTTGAGCCAGTGGGTAATGAGGGCTCGTGTATGAAGGACCTCCTTCACCATTCTCTCTTCTAGATCCTTCGTGGCCAGAATGGTGTCGACATCTTTCGGCAGAATCGACCCCGATGCGATGACTTCTTTCGAGGTGGTATCGACCCGCTTCCAAGCCGCTGAAAGACCGGAGGATTCAAGATTCTCTAGGCGGTCTAGCGCGATGTGCAATTGTTCAAATTCATTGGCATAGGCAAGGCGGAGTTGTGCCATCACCTCTTTGAAAGGATCAGCCATGTCAAGGAATTCTGGATCGAGATGATAGCGATGCCTTGATTGGATGATTTTCATCAGAATGGTTAAAGAACGACCAATGGCGCGGGTGTCCTCGATCTTTTTTTGTTGGTCTATATGATGCCCGCCCGGCTCCAGAATGGCGTTATCCAGAAGTTGGCGGCCTTCACTCAAAAGGTTATCCGCTACTTTGAGGAGATAAGTTGAGGACGTTTGATTAAATTCGACAAGATTTCGGCGCATAGACACGTCTAGAGCCTCTAGCACCCGGACCAAGCGGTCTTTAGCCATCGATAAGGATCGTTCAGGCCAGAGGAAGGCGTCAATCACGCCAGCGATGATAATCCCTAGCAAAATCCCAAGGACTCGATACCAGAGAACTTCAATATCCTGAACGGGGCCCATTTGATCAAGCACCGATAACGCAAAGGCGAAACCAATCTGAACGCCAATAGTCGCCACCCTTGGACCCGCAGAGCCTACCCAAGCGGAGAGAAAGAGGATCGGTGAAATTCCGATTAAGTATCCTCCGATCGTGTCTATCAACGGTTGAATGATGACGATGAAGCCAATGCCAAAGAGTCCACCCAGCAACGCTCCAAAAAAACGCAATAGGGATTTCCTGTAATCAGAACCTAAACTGGTATCGGCCACCAACATGCAGGTGACCAAAGCCGTATTGATGCTAGTGACATGAAGGCTTTGAACGAACATAAGGGCTAGAAACGTGGCAATCGTCGTTTTAATCGCCCACCTTAGATCATTTATCGATATCGGTCCGATCGAAAGAACTGACTGAGGGGGTGTGGACTTAAGCCCGTCTGGCGCAAGTTTTGAGACGTCGCTCTCTAAAACCCTTGATGTTTCATGAACAGCTAAAAGCCCTCGTTGAATTCGGCTCGTTGCATCGCTGGCCCTTCTTAAAAAAGGGTCATAAGGATACGACTGATTTAAAGATTGATCTTCAAAGTCATTTAGAAGGGGCGGTGATGTTTTTTTGGTGAGGTGGTCTACATTTTTTAAGATCGAAGTGATGGAGATCCCAAGTTGGGTCATCGCGCGGAGATCCTCAGGACGAAAAGGGAAGACCGAGGGGTCTTTAAGGCGTCGACGAAGGCGTTCACTGAGGATTGACCCTAAGGTATCGATATCGAACACGAGATCTTGCCATGCCCCGAAAGATTGCCGAGGATAGTCCTTAGAGCGCATGGTCTGTTCAAGCAGATTCAGAAGCTCACTGGTTTGTCCTGGTTGCACGACGAAACTTTGAGCAAATGGCGCTTGATGTTCCGTGGACGATTCATCCTGAAGTTGCTGAAGTTGATCTATCGAGAGAGCTAGACTTTTCTTTAGCTTCAACAGCAACAGATCCATTGAAGAAAGTGGCCATAGGAACCATTGGGCGATCATGCTGAGTCCAAGGGTAAGGACACCAACAATGGGGATCATCCAGAGCGCCTTCTCGATGTCATGTTCAGGATTCTCCGGGGTATAGAGGATCGTCACGACATAAATGATCCCGATAAAGTTAGGTATCCGTTGCTTCCTGGCATGGAGCATGGACACGGTCAGCACAAAAAAGGACCAGGGTAATAAGATCCAAGGTTCCCCCTGAAAGACCAGGGATGTCGATATGGAGATCGCGACGCCGGTCAACAGGAAGATGATGAATTGGATGGCGTAACGTTCACTCATCCGGGTGTTGGTCATGCTTTGGTGGAAAAGCATGGCAAAGACGATCGCTTGGGCGATGACTGTGGGCGGATGAAGAGTCGCGGCGATGAGGCTAATAATCATCAGCACTAAGAAAAGACGATAGGCCGCTTTTCTTTGAACATCGTTGAGATCTAGTTCCCGTCTGAAAAAAGTGACCGGGGGCTGGCCGAAGCAGAACCGCTCGAAGAGGCTCAAAGAGGGAACGCCTTGATCCCGTTGCCGCTCAGGCGAAAAAATAGGCATCTAGGACCTAGTGATTGACGCCGACACTGGTAAAAGCCGTCATCCCCATCCTGAAGGGACGATCGGGATCTCGATCAATGAGGCGGATTCTTACAGGAAAGCGGCCTGCAAGCACCACCCAGTTTAAGGTTCGCTCAACCGTCGGTAAGGCTTCTTTGACCACCACGTTATCGGGATAATTCGCCCAACCAACGCCTTGAACCTCCCCTTTAAAATGAATGCCTGGATAGGCTGCTAGAAAGACATCGACCGGCATTCCAGGTTGGATATAGCGTAGATAGGTTTCCTTGTAATTGGCGATCACGTACCAGGTCGTGTCATCCACTAAGGCAAAAAGCTTTTCTCCTGTGCTGACAAATTGTCCCACTGAGGTGTTGAGGTTGGTGACGTAACCGTCAAATGGGGCATAAACTCTGCAATATTCAAGATCGAGTTGCGCCTGTTGAAGCTTAGCCTCTGCTTGCTGGACCCGGGCAAATTGGTTCCCAAATTGCGCTAGACGCTGCTCACTGGCTGATTTTGATTGATGTGAACTATTAAGGGCTGCTTCAGCGGCTCGCACCTTGGCTTGTGCGTCATGAACAGCGGCCAGTTGGGCCTTCTGCTTGGCTTCGGCTTGTTTGAGCGCATTGCTTGTGACGAATTGCTGACGTTCTAAGGGCTTTAATCGGGCGAGGTAGGAGGCCGCAAAGGTCTCTTCCGCCTGCATACGCTTGACCTCAGCGGCTGCAGACTGGATGGTCTGTTCGCTCTCGAGGACCTTGGCTTCGGCCATCTTAATTTCGGCCATTTGACCTTTGACTTCTTTCTGAGCTAACTGAAGCGCGGCGTTTGCTGCAGCGACAGCTGCTTCAAAGGGCCTTGCATCAATGGCATAGAGAAGATCCCCGGCATGCACAAATTGATTGTCTTTGACCGGGAGTTCGATGATTTTGCCATTGACATGTTGAATGGCGACATCGATGGTGTTCGCACGAATCATGGCATCGTTCGTCCTTGGATGGATCATATTGAGATGCCACACCCAGCCACCGAGGGCTGCTGCGCTCAAGATAACTAAAACGCCGAGCGCTCTACCCCATCGTTCAAGGCGCGTTGAGGACTGATTAAGCATGGGGATTCACCAGTCGAAGGCTAGGAGCCAAGTGATAAAGGTCATCAGCGACCAAAGGGCGGTATAAATTAGGCCCGGAGGCCCCATGAAGGCCAGGAGACCGACATGATTGAGGGCCTTTGATATGACGACGGTGAGAAAAATGCCCCCCAGCATGGCAATGATCCATGGCGGCCAAAAGGATCCCTGCAGCGATACCAAGGGATCGCAAGCCGTTAATAAGGACAATAGAAGAATGAGGCTGAGACGTTGAATCAACATGGGCTCTAGGGTTGCGGCAAAGGCTTTGAGCGTGTGCTCAAAAGGGGCCATTCTGTTCAGCCAGTCTAAGATCAGATACCATCGGTTGGGTTACAAGCCCGGACATCGTCTGGCCCGATTCCGTTATTGAAACACTGTAATGTACCCGTCTCCTGTTGTCACGCCAGAACCCATGGACCGGCCACCCCCCTTGATCAAGGGGGGCTCCATCCTTAGAGCCTTCATTCCGCTCTTGGTCTTGATGGCGGGGTGTGACCGGCGATCTGACAATTTCTCTATCCAAAATGCATTGGACCCTAACGCTGCGGCGCCTGTTAATCACTGGGCCACGTGGCGACCAAGAAGCGAGGATAAAGCCGGGGTCCCTGATCTTAAAGCTACGTCCCCCATCCCCAATGGCAACAGCCTGGTAGACCTTCAAAAAACCTATTCCTTGTCGGATATGGTCGATCTTGGGCTTCGATCCAATCCTGTGACCCGCAGTGGTTGGGAAAATGCCCGGGCCGCGGCTGCAGGTCTTGGGATTGCAGAAGGAAGCTGGTTACCGGTTATTACGGCCAACCTCGGTGGAGGATATTGGCGTTACCCCTATCCAGCCCCCGGGTATGCCTTTGCTTTGAGGGGATCCACCGTTTATCCAACACTCGAAATGGCTTGGACCCTGTTTGATAAGTCTCGATCTGCAAAAATTGATCAGGCAACACAACAATTGTTTTCAAGCAGTTACGCATTAAATCGGACGCACCAGAAAGTCAGCTTTGAAATTCAGCGAGCGTTTTACAGTCTTTTAGCAGCGCGGGCGCAAGTCAAGGCATCTGAAATCACCTTGAAACAAGCCACCTGGAATACCGAATCGATTGGGGCCCAGCAGGTGCATGGGCTGGCCACTCAACCAGAATATCTCTTAGCGGTCCAAGATCAGGCCAAGGCCGGATATGAGCTTCAAACTGCCCATGGTTCAGTGATGGAACAACAGGCCGCCCTTGCCGAACATTTGGGGATAGCCCCGGACCTTCCTTTGAAAACGGTGACCATTGACGAGTTGAATTTACCGGAGGATCTAGAAAAATCAGCGGATCTCATCATCGATGAAGCGCTTGAACAACGCCCTGATCTTGCGGCGAAAGTGGCTGAAATCAGAGCGAAGGACGCTGAGATTCGTAAAGCCGAGGCAACCTATTGGCCCACGGTAAACTTAGGGTTCCAAGCAGGTTGGAAGATTTGGGACTACGCCAACGCTTCAAATGCGCCACAAACTGCCGGGGCGCCGAATGTCAAAATCGAGACGCCGCTAGCAGCCGCTTACGTGCAAATGAGCTGGAATATTTTTGAGGGATTTTCGGGTGTTAATGCCATCAATAAAGCGGAAGCCAACCGAAATGCCGCACAGGCTGAATTTGACGCCCTTCAGTTGAAAGTAATGCGAGAGGTCTGGAAGAACTATGCTGATTTCAAGATTGCGATCAGAAAGCGCCAATTTGCTCTTGCTATGCTAAAAGCCTCAGAAAAGACCTATGAAGCGGCCACAGCGTCTTTTCAGCAAGGATTGGTGACAGTCATTGAGCTTATTACGGCTGAAAGGAACTTGGCCGCTGCACGCTATACCGAGATTGATAGTAAACGGGCGATTTTGGATTCTGCAGCGTCTCTTGTTTTCAGTGCCGGCAGCCAGGAGGACCAGCAAAAAATCGCCTTTGATCAGTCTACAAACTCGCAGCACGTCCCCTAATCATATTTAAAAACGTGCTCCCAGTGAATGGTCTCTTAACGCTGAGGCTCTTGGGAAATTTGTCCCTTGTGCCATGATCCAAGACTGGCTTTGTTATCTCAACCCATTTGATTGAAACCATCCATGCCATTGTCCGATTTCCTAACATCCAATCTTCAAGGTGCTGCGCTGCTTGACAATCCGCTGCTCAACAAGGGCAGTGCCTTTTCAGAGGAAGAGCGGGATCACTATGCCTTAGGTGGGCTATTACCTCCCCACATTGATAGCATTGAGGATCAAGTCGTTAGAGCGTATGCCGCTTTTAAGGAAGCCGATTCGGATCTTCATCAGCACATCTACCTTCGGCAATTGCAAGATACGAATGAAGTTCTTTTCTATCGGCTGCTCCTTGATCATATCGAAGAGATGCTGCCGATCGTTTATACCCCGACCGTTGGGACCGCTTGCGAGCGCTTCAGCCGCATTTATCGGCGACCAAGAGGCCTTTTTATCTCTTATCGGCATCGCGGCAAGATTAGGAAGATCCTCGCCAATCGGCCGATCAAGGACATTGATGTCATTGTGGTTTCTGATGGCGAGCGAATCCTTGGCTTGGGTGATCAAGGGGCAGGGGGGATGGGGATCCCCATTGGTAAGCTTTCTCTCTATACCTTAATTGGCGGCATCCATCCCGCAAAGACCCTGCCGATCATTCTTGATGTCGGAACCAATAATCAAGAACGATTAAAGGATCCACTTTACCTTGGGTGGCATCATGAGAGGATCTCAGGAAAGGATTACTATGATTTTGTGGATGAGTTTGTTGAGGCGGTCCACCTTGAAATGCCAAGGGTTCTTCTTCAATGGGAGGATTTTGCAACGCAGCATGCACGCCCTTTGCTTGAAAAATATCGAGACCAGATCCTGACCTTCAACGATGATGTTCAGGGAACGGCAGCTGTTGCACTGGGTGCGGTATTAGGCGCTTTGAATGCCACCCGTCAGCAATTAAAGAATCAGACCATTGTTTTTCTGGGGGCGGGATCTGCAGGGATTGGCGTCGCTGACTACTTACGAACCGCGATGATCAAGCAAGGGCTCACCGATGAAGAGGCCTCACGCCGCTTCTATATCGTTGATAAGGAAGGCTTGCTTCACGATCAGCGGACCGATCTTTTAAGTGAACAAAAGCCCTATGCTCAGCCTTATCACGAGGTTGCTGGCTGGGCTCATAGCATGTCCGGCAACATTGGGCTCGCCGATGTCATGAAGGAAGTCTCTGCCAGTATTCTCATAGGTCTTTCTGCGGTGCCCGGAGCGTTCAAACAGGAAACGATTCGGATGATGGCCTCCAAAGTGAGTCGTCCCATCATCTTTCCACTCTCGAATCCAACGAGCCGCGCTGAGGCGACCGCAGAAGACCTTGTTCATTGGACGGGAGGACGTGCCTTGATCGCGACGGGATCTCCTTTTGAACCCGTCCACTACGAGGGGAGGGTAATACCCATCACTCAGTGTAATAACGTTTACATCTTCCCTGCGGTCGGTCTCGCGCTGGTCGCTGGCGGTGCGACACGCGTCACCGATAACATGTTGGTTGCTGCCGCTGAGGTCTTGGGTTCATTGTCACCGGCGATAAAAGATCCAGAACTCCCCTTATTGCCGGCCTTAGGAGAGGCGCGTGATGTCGCCTTGAACATTGCCCTTGCGGTTGCCCTTCAAGCCATTGCCGATGGGGTTGCACCGATGATGACCAAGGAATCTCTGAAGACCGCCATAAAATCGGCTCAATGGGCACCCCATTATGTGTCGCTGCCGCTATAATTCTGGATGGTTATGACAGGGATGCAACGTGTCATCCTTGATGGGCCATCCTGGGTGTTGGCCCATTGAATGTGCAGAAAAAATAACAACAACAACGATAAAAAATGGAACCTGGCAAAGACTCTCCAGAAGCGAACAATCGTCAACAAAAATCCCTGACACCAAGGCATCTTTCTGAAGAAGACCGTGTCCGGTATCTCGAATTAGTCAATGCAGGACGCATTGTCGCGGTTCTTGGTTGGGTCGATGGCATTCTCCTCAATCGCCCAGACTTTAGCCCTGTCGCTGATGAAATCCAAAGAAGGGCCATGCAGCTTGATCTCGATGGGCTGCGTCATTTGGTCGATCTCTTTGGTGGATCGACGCCCACCGCCGTGTAAGAGGCTCTCTTTTTTCCATTTCTGACTGTCATCATTCATGGGGTAATACCTTGAAAATTCTTAAAGATCACCTGATCGCCAATCTCCTCATTCTCATCGTCTTTGGAATCCTCCGTTCGAACGATGCCCCAGCGGCCGATAAGACCACGGAACCTTCAGTCAAAAAACCGAATATTTTGGTGATCTGGGGTGATGATATTGGCCAATTCAACATCAGTGCCTACAACATGGGCATGATGGGCTATAAGACGCCCCATATTGATCAGATTGCCCGTGAAGGGGCGACCTTTACCGATTGGTATGGCCAGCAGAGCTGCACGGCTGGGCGGGCTGCATTCATTACCGGCCAGGCCCCCATCCGGACCGGTCTCACCAAAGTGGGTCTGCCAGGGGCTCCTGAAGGGATGCGAAAGGAAGATCCAACGATTGCGGAGCTTTTAAAGCAGCATGGCTATATGACGGGACAGTTTGGCAAGAATCATCTTGGGGATAGAGATGAGATGTTGCCGACAAATCATGGTTTCGATGAATTTTTTGGGAATCTCTATCACCTCAATGCAGAGGAGGAACCCGAGCATCCCGATTACCCGAAGTCAGCAGACTTCAAAAAGCGCTTTGGACCTAGGGGTGTCATTCACTCCTTTGCCAAGGGGAAGATTGAGGACACGGGACCACTGACCAAAAAGAGGATGGAAACCATTGATGATGAAGTGACGGTTGCGGCCCTTGATTTTATGGCGCGAGCAAAGAAATCGGACAAACCGTTCTTCCTCTGGTGGAACTCGACCCGGATGCATATTTTTACCCACCTTAAGCCGGAGTCACAGGGGAAAACACCCTATGGCGTCTATGCCGATGGGATGGTCGAGCACGATGATCATGTAGGACAGATACTGGATCAACTCAAGGCCTTGGGCCTTGATGAAAATACGATTGTGATGTATTCGACGGATAACGGTTCTGAATCCTTCTCCTGGCCCGATGGTGGCACAACCATGTTCCGCGGTGAAAAAAACACGCAATGGGAAGGGGGTTATCGGGTCCCAACCATGATCAGATGGCCTGGGGTGATTAAGCCCGGAACGATCATCAATGACATTGCGGCCCACGAAGACATGATGCCCACCCTTTTAGCAGCGGTCGGTGATCCCTCTGTGGCTGAAGATCTTAAGAAAGGAAAACGCATCGATGGAGCCAGCTATAAGGTTCACCTCGATGGTTACAACCTATTGCCCGCACTTAAAGGGGAGAGTGCCTGGCCGCGAAAAGACTTTATCTACTGGACCGACGATGGGAGTGTTGCTGCGCTTCGTTATTCTGATTGGAAAATCACCTTCTTGCGTCAAGAGGCTGAAGGGATGAAGGTCTGGCAAGAACCCTTTGTCAAATTGAGGGCTCCAATGCTGACTAATCTAAGAATGGATCCTTTTGAGCAGGCCCGCGAGGTTGGCATGGGTTATGACCGTTGGTTCATTGATCACATGTTCATGATTGCCCCAGCGGCGGGCTATGTCGGGCAATGGTTGCAGAGCCTTAAAGAATTTCCGCCGCGGCAAAAACCGGGCAGTTTCAATCTTGACAATGTCATGGAAGCTGTGACAAAACCACAGACCCGTTGATGGAAAGGTCTTTTGGGCAAGGAATGACGGATAGACAGATCGTTGTTCTTAAATCGGGATTCCTCATCGTTGCCGCATTCATAGTGATATTGATCGCGTTGGCCTACGGGATAAACCCTGTATGGTTTGTGGCTACCTTCTTTCATGGATCGATGCTGGACACTAATTGGGCCCATCTTCTTCGTGCGGTGATGGGCCTTTATATTTTCATGGGGATCTTCTGGCTTTATGCGGCGAGGCAACCAGCGCTTCGAAATACCGCTCTCCTAACGACGATTGTTTTTGCTGGAGGGCTCGTTTCTGGGCGGATTTTGAGCCTCATGACCGACGGGATGCCCAGCCCTCTCCTGCTGTTTTATCTGGCCTCTGAAGGGGTCTTAATCCCTATCGCTATCGCCATCTATCGATTGCCCGAACCTTCACTGAGGGCACTGTGACACTCGACGTGAAAAAAATGGTCTTTGGATTCTATAAGCTTATCGGGTGGAGTGCTTTGGCACTCACGCTCAAGATGGCGCCTTCAGCCGCTGCAGACAATCCGGTGGCTGATGAGCCGATCAAGCAAAAGCCTCTTCCCCTCTTAAGCCAGGCGCCACCCTCACACTTTGGCGGTAATCTCTCCCTTTACACCTGGATTGCTGGGGTCTCGGGACATTTTGGTATCGGTCCTTACAGCCGAAATGTCGATGCCAGCTTTATTGATATCAACAGCCAGTCTAGGCAATTTCCGATTGGTTTTATGGGCCGAATGGAAGGCTACTATGATCGTCTAGGGCTCTTTGTTGACGGCAATTACATGAACATTAATCTAAAGCCCCGCTATGGCGAGATTAGCCAAGGGCTCGACAGTCATCTTGGCCTGATGGATGTGGGTGTGATCTATCGTCTCTTTGGACCGCCGCCCTCTGAAATCCCCTCTCTGATCGGCCAGAAGAAATCAAATAGGCTGGATCTATACCTCGGATCACGAACTCTTTGGGTGGACAACAGTCTGCAATCGCCCGGATGGATAGGGCAGATCCGACCGGGTATTTCAAAGAGCAACGCGTTGACCAGCCCCATTCTGGGTGGCCGCATGACGGTCGATTTCACGCCTGAGATCTTCGTCTCTGCGGATGGCAATGTTGGAGGCTTCGGCGTTCAGAACGTCAGTTTTACTGGAGGTATTCAAGGCCTCATCGGCTATCGCTTCAGCGCTTATGAAATGCCGGCGTCTGTAGAACTTGGCTATAAAGCGCTTAAATACAGCATTGAACCTCAGGGCCCTTTGGCCACAAACGTTCTCCTTAATGGGCCGTTCCTTGGATTAACCAGTTACTGGTAACTTTTTTGTTCATCGCTTCTTTTTTGGATCCCTTCATTCATCGTCGAAGGATATTTCTTCGACTCCGCCTCAAAGTTAGCGCGATACTTTGAAAGCTCCGTCACAATCGACTCTGCGGTTAATTGAATATCTTTTTCTGTTGCATTTTTCTCAAGTCTGAATTTGGCAGCCAGTGCGTAAGGGTTATAAGCAGACCCCGGACGATTTGCTGGGTCCTTAACAGTGGTCAAGGTCAAGAACGGGACGCTGGGTTTATCCGATCGTAGATCGAAGACACTCACTTTAAGATCCAATTGAGTGGCGCCTTGTCCAAATCCAATAGCCGAGCGCTCTAATCGATTGCCTTCATCAATCGCGACAAATTGTCCTTTGACTAACCAACCATCGAGGGGCAGAGGGGCCGGAGGCTGAGGTAATGGGGCTGCATCAAGACCCTGGCTTTTGATGGCCTTAATGAGGCCCTCTCGCATAGCGCCAACCATGTTGGCGGCCTTCTCATCGATGTTCGACCCCATGCTGCTCGCAAAAATCGGTTTTTGAGCAAGCCGGCCTAGAATACCGCCGGACTGGGCAACACGATCCGATGCTCCCCCGACTCCTGGGTCCGTCTTGATGATGCTGGCATCAAGATCAAAATCGGCGATATAGATCTTTCGAGTGGAGGTGACCCCTTTCAAGTTTTGAGTGGCCTGTCCTTGGGCCTTGATCTGATCCCGAAAGCCTTGGCCCGAAGAGAGTAGAGAACACCCAGCGTCTAGGCTCAAAATGAAGAGAATATAAAGGCGCATGAAAAGAGATGGGGTCATGATGGGTATCATCATCTTAGACGGCGGGGTACTTTAAGTAATGCCTTGATTGATAGGGTCTTTGAAACCACTCAAGAGGCTCCTTGACGCGATTTTTTCTGCTGGTTTTTTGGCATGCTCCCTTTTTTGCTTTTGCTGGGCTCCAATGCCTCATCGGGAATGGGTTTCGATGGTGCGCCAATTTTCCATTGCGGACCCTCACGGATAAGGATGACCTCGGTGATTTGTGTCTTGGTGTAATCACCAAGACGTTGCTTCGGCTCAACCCTAAAGGTGGCCATTGAAGGGGTTAGATCGAGATGATAATCCTTTGGCTTATCAGCGGCGATCGCCTTCATGAAGGCCAAATAATGGCCGGGATGTTTCCATTCGGCATCCTCAAAGGATGAAAGTGCATTCGGTTCAATGAGCTTTTTGAAGGCATCGACATCGTTTCCTTGTGCTACTCGAACAACGTGTACAAAGGCTGCGCGGACTTCCGATTCGGGTGTGTTTTCGATGCGGACGAACCCCGTTGCGCTTTGTGCGGGTGGGTTCATCCAGGAATCAAAAGTGGAACAAGCACTTAATGTGAGGGCGATCAGACAAAAGAGGGCGGCAGGAGTAAGGCTCACGATGATGTTCTCAAGGCTGACGATAATCAAGGATCAATTCTTCATTCTAGACAATAGAGGAGGTTTAAGGGGTTTCCACGAAATCGATGCATGTCTGTCGCTTTATTGCCTTTGACCTTTCGCATGTAAGCGTGTGATGTTGAGGGCATTGAAGACTCATGTCCACAGATTCCCTTTTTCCATCTGTGGGGTTGGGGATTATCAGCCACGGTCATCGCCGTGAGGAAGATCGCTTCATCCAACTTTCATCTTGTTCTCATAGGGTCAAAAGGCACTATCCAAGATAATGATCTTTCTGAGCCTTAAGGATCTCTTTATGAAAGAATTCAACATTATTCAAGCCACGACCTTATTAATGCTGACCGCCATGACGGACGATAACCACCTAGGAAAGTCTTTCAATCAAGAAGCGTTCAGATGTCCTTTTACAACGGCTTCTCCCTTCACCTTATCTTTAGTCCTAGGACTCGAGAGGGAACACGCCCCCAATTGCCGCTTTGCAGATCGAGTCATGCCATGAAACGATCACCTTATCGCCCTTGGAGGTCTTACATGCTGATCATGTTGACCGCCTTGCTGCCGGCCACCATTGGGCTGGTGGGGACCCAGTCTCTTTTCTCCGATTTCATGGCGTGGAGTAAGGAGGTCAATCTAAAGGTTTTCGAGCAAAGCAAGACCCTTGGCAGCTTATTGCAGAAATCGTCTGAGATGGAGCGAAAGGCCCGGCTGGTGGTTCTTTTCTCAGATCAAGCCCTTCATGAGCCTTATGAAAGGGAAGCTTACGATCGATCTCGATCGCAATTTCTGAAGGTCCTCGCCGATGTTGGGGAAGCATCGACTGAAGCTGAAGTCATTCTTATGGTCCAGGAAATCAATGACAAGGAGGGATTTATTCATCAACGTATTGTTGAATGGCAGGAGGGGAGCGGCATGGAGTCTCAATTGGAACCCGTTTTTACTGATTTCCATCTCTCAGTTATGCATCTTTCCACCCGATTCGACCAACAGATTGAACGGTCGGTGACCCAATTTGAATCTCAAGCAAGTGCCCGGCTTCACACCTTTTTATGGCAATCGGGGGGCCTGATGACATTGGCGCTCCTCTTGATGTTCATGTTATTTAGAGAGATAAAGTTCCACCCAACGTCCATCAGTGATAGGGCGCCTCCATCGATGCCACCATGTGATCAACACGACCATGAGGATTAAATCTCCCCTCTGGGGTTCGTTTTCCCTACTCGCCCTTTTATGGCCGCTCTTACAGGCAGGTTGTGCGACTGCACCCCAGCAGCCTCAAGATGTCAAACCTGAAGCTCCCTATGTGATTGAGCGTTCCGATATTCAGGAGTTGGTGCAATTTGGTGACTATTTCGGTGGACTATCAGAGCCTCAGCAACATGCGATCTGTTCGAGTCTCAATGTTCGTGAAAGCCAATCCACTAAAACTGATGCCTCTTTGCTACTTCATCTTGCCGTAGCGCGATCCATTTACGACGACTGCACAGATCTAGAATTGTTATTGGTTAAAACGGGTCAAATTTCGCCTGCTGCCATGAGTGATAGATCCTCCATTCACTTTCTATCCATGCTACGGCGTGCTCTTCTAAAACGGCAAGAGAGGATCTCTTCGGCGAAGCTTCCAATCACAAAGTCGAAACGGAAGCTTTCCCAGAAATCAGCCCAAGGCAGTGAAGACAAAAACACCCCAAAAAAGAGAACTGATCAAAGCATTTCCCAACCATCAACACTCATGGATGCTGCTGAGAATCCCTCTCAACAACCAGAATCATCGCCAACAGATCTAGAGCATGCTCGTGTGATGAAGAAGTTGGAGGCGATTAGGGCCATGGAGAAAAAGATCGATGGCAGCTGAGCGCTGATCTCTTTTTATGTTTCGTTTCTGGCTCTTATTCGTCACAGGCATCACTCTTTCAGCGGTGTTGGTATTGTCTCTCACGCTCTTTCTTGGAGCGCGGGAGGTTGATGCTGACTTTCATGCTTATCGCGTAGCTCAAACGGCTTATGACCGTTATGAGCAAGTGGCTCATGAGGCCTACCGATACTTTAAAGCGCGTATCGAGCGGATTGCCACAGGTCAGAGCCGAGAGGGTCAGGAAATTACCATCAGTCGTGAACGATTGATTGAAGCCATGACCAGCCTCCGTCTCATGGCTATTTCGCACGCTGATCAAGATAAGGGGCTTTCTGATGAATTGATCCGCGTAGCGAGCGTCACCTCATTCCTCGAGGAAAGTCAGTTTAGATTCGATGAAATTGAACACCGACTCGCCATGCATCAGAGCGATGCGGCAAAAAAGGCGCTGACTCAATTTTCTCTCGAAGAGATTGACGAGAAATTTCAGCCCTTAATGGATGAGAGTATTCATCGGCAACATCTAAAAGCCCTCGACGCTCAGGCTTCCCTTGAGGCCTTGATGGATCGTTTTAAATGGTTTTCGGTCCTTGCAGGCCTCTTAGCGGCGATGATTAGTCTTCTTGGGGTCAGCCTACTAACGCATCGCCTTCAGGCATCGATTTCAGGGCTGATGGCTGGGACACGGGCGATTGCGAGTGGACATCTCGACACACGTATAAAGAATCAGCGACGTGATGAATTCGGCATCTTGGCTTTTAATTTTAATCAGATGGCGACGACCCTTGAGCTTCAACGTGATGCCCTTCATGTCCGCCAAAGTGAACTTGAAGAGAGGGTTCTTGAAAGAACCGAAGAACTCCAGAGCCTCAATGAAGACCTGACGCGGATGGATGAAGATCGAAGACGTTTCTTAGCGGATGTCAGTCATGAACTGAGGACGCCGATTACGGTGATTCGCGGCGAAGCTGAAATTGCCCTTAGGGAGTCGACCAAGGATCCAGATCCCTATCGACTTGCACTCCGCCGAATCGTTGAGCTTTCTGTTCAGCTTGGGACGTATGTCTCAGATCTCTTATTGACCGCCCGCGCTGAGGAGCCGGCTCGTGACACGGATCTTTATCCTGTCGATATCCGTCAACTGGCTGAAGTGATCGTGAAGGATCTCAGAGTCTTGGGTCGAGAGCATTCCCTTGAGGTTCGACTTTCAATGCCAGAAGGGGCCTTGTGGGTGGCTGGAGATGCCATTCGTCTTCGACAGGCGCTTTTTATCCTTGGTGATAATGCCTGTCGCTATTCATATCCTCAAGGCGTCGTCATGATTCATCTTCAATCAACGGCTGGATGGCTCTCTATCGATGTGATCGATGAGGGGATTGGTATCCCTCCTCATGAGTCGGAGCGGATCTTTGAGCGTTCTTTTAGAGGTTCCCTTGCGCGTCAACAAAGCCCAGATGGACAGGGTCTTGGCCTTACAATGGTGAGGTCTATTCTAGAAACCCATGGGGGCCGTATTGAGCTGATGATGAAGACATCACAAGGAACCACTTTCAGGGTCCATTTACCGCTTACAGAAGCCGCAGCATCATGAACTTTCGAACTGAATCAACTCCAAAACGATTGCTCCTGGTTGAAGATGATCCCAGGATCTCAGATTTTGTTTCACGCGGTCTTCGGGCCGAAGGGTACTCCGTGGAGGTCGTTGCTACAGGGCGAGAAGGTTTGTTGCTGGCACAAGACGGAGGCTTCAATCTGATCATTCTCGATATCGGTCTCCCTGATATTAATGGCCAGCAGATTGTCGAGCGCCTTAGGAGCGAGCGGAAGGTCATGCCTATCTTGATGTTGACCGCCCGCGATGCCCTCAATGACAAATTGTTAGGGCTTCGGGCGGGTGCCGATGATTACATGACAAAACCCTTTTCCTTCGATGAGCTTTTAGCCCGAATCGAAGCGCTTTTACGTCGCACGGACATGGATTATCAAGTCGATACGACCGAATTGAGAGCGTATGATTTGGTGCTTGATCGGGAATCCCACGACGTTCGTCGGGCCGGACAACTGATTGATCTGACCCCCAAAGAATTCAACTTGCTTGAATTCATCTTGCAATCAAAAGGTAAAGTTTTGAGTCGGACCCGTATCCTTGAGCATGTGTGGGGATACAGTAATGATCCACTGACAAACGTGGTGGATGTTTATATTCGCCAGCTGCGAAAAAAAGTCGATGATGGGCATCGAGTGAAGCTGATCAAAACGGTCCGTGGCTTCGGCTACAAACTCGATGAGTCCGATGAATTATTCCCTGAGGGGTTTAGTCATGACGATGCAACATGAGGTATCTATTCGGCTCGAGGAAATCCTCCTTGATGTTCAATCTCGGGTAAACCTCATTCGTGACAACCACCCCGACTGGTTATGCCGAAGAGGCTGCGATGGCTGTTGTCGACGTTTGGCTGAACCTCCCCACCTGACTGAGGGCGAATGGGTACGGATTTGGTCTGCCTTTTTAGAGTTATCACCCCCTCTACAGCGCACCATCAAAGCTCGGGTCAAGGCGCTGGGTGAACAGGCTCTTGGCCCCTATAGTTGTCCATTTTTAGATGATAGCGAGGGGGCCTGCATGATTTATGAGGTTCGCCCAGTGGCTTGCAGAACGTATGGTTTTTACAGAAGTCGCGATCAAGGACTTTACTGTAAGGACATTCAGCGCGAAGTCGATCATCAAGCCCTTGATGACGTTGTTTGGGGAAATCACGATGCGGTCGATCTGCGCCTTAAAGGGCTGGGTTCGATGAGAGCGCTGACCGAATGGTTTACAGAGTGAGTCTTGAGGTCTAAGGATCGTTGACCTTCTCACCATGAAAGTAGTCCATAATCTTCAAAAAATCCTAAGGAAGACTTTAGATGTACATCACCCACATGATCGGACTTTCACTGGCCCTCACTGTTGTGGGCTGTGCCTCGAATGGTAATCACGCTAACGAATCCAATGAGCAGATGCTGACTGCAGCGGGCTTTCACCTCTATAGTCCAAAAAATCCTCAAGAAGAAGCCAATCTTAAGGCGATGACGCAACGCAAAGTTTTTTTCATGGATAAAGCGGTGAAGCCTACCTATCTCTATGCCGATGACTCAGAGTGCGACTGCGTTTATGTCGGTGGCCAGGCGGAGTTTGAGCGGTTTGAGAAGTTAGTGCAGCAAAAACAGGCCGCAGATGCTGTCATGTACCAGGCTCAATACAATCAGAGCATGTATGGCATGGGCGGGATGTACGGGGGCATGTATGGGATGGGCGGGATGGGTATGGGCGGCATGGGCATGTACCCTATGGGGATGTATGGTATGGGTGGCTCGGGCGTGATGGGCGGCTATTGGTGATCTATCCCTCTCTTCATCTCCCTTAAAGCATCTACAGCGTGTTTACCGTCGAAGTCACCATCGTCTTTCTTCTCATGCTCATCGCCTGGTTCTGGAGCGTCAGTATGAAATCCAGAGAAATTGGACTCCACCTCGTTAAAAAAGCCTGTGTGGATGAGGGTGTTCAATTGCTGGATGAGAGTATCGTCTGCACCAAGCTTTCATTTCATCGGCAACGGACGGGGCAATGGGCCATTCAAAGAGTGTATCAATTTGACTTTAGCGAGGATGGTCTAAACCGGCGTCGAGGTGCCATTCACCTGTTGGGCAGTGAGCTGACCTTCTTGAGTCTTGGGCTTCGCGCCGTCCATTAACCCTTTTTTTACATCGCACCCAGTGATGGGTCTTCGAGTTGAAACTTATCAGTCTGACTCTTGTCATTATGTCTGTGAGATGGCTGGGACGATTTTCAAAGAAGGTCAGCTATCGTTGATTGTTTCGAGTGTTCTCATTCGTAATATGGTCTTCCAAGGCCTATGTCACGAAGGAAAATCAACGCACTAATAACCATTAAAAAAGTTCCAGACTTGGGTCCAAAGTCCCGAAGAGGCGACATCAACGTCTTAGGAACCATCAACAGAGGATTCTTCATGCAGGCTCAAAACCGCTCAAGACACATTGCTTTATCCATCACCCTCGTGGCCCTCCTGTTGCCTTTGAACGTTGCTTGGGCAAAAACCGATAAGGAGATTCAAGAGGACGCGCTCAAAGCGCGTGAGCTGCAGAAGGGCATGGATCATTCTATGCCTATGGATGATCCTACCCTCGGCAAATTTAGAGGGGTTTTCTATGGATACCTCCCTTGCAATGAAGAAGGCTGCACGGGTTTGAAAATGACCCTATCCCTCAACCAAAAGCATCGTTACCTTTTAGTCATTCAGGCGGCAAAAGCATCCAATCGGGAGACCTTCGAAAAAGGAAGGTACGAATGGGATGAGGAGTCTGGAAAAGTGACACTTACCCCGAACAAAGAGGGGGCCTCACCGAGACGTCTATCGGTTAAAGACGACAGTACGTTGGTTTACTTGAGAAGTGATGGCAGTGCTTACATGGGTGATCAGGAACCTTATCTCATGAAGAGGACCGATGTGGCTAATAATCGCGACATGCATATCCATTAGGATTGACTGTTGCTTGTTGACCGATCACTAGAGTCCATTTCTTTATCAAACCAAAAAGCCACTGCTGCCCTTGTCTTTGCAGCAGTGGTACAGCCCTGGCCTAGATGCCTTTACAGGAGTAGCATGGCCCTATCGCGAAGGTGATGAAGCCATTTCGCCTCAACGCACACCTTTTAGGGACTTGATCGATGAAGATAAAAGCCTCGTTGACGTCCTTATTGCCTCTGGTGGCATTGACGGTATCGTCCAGCCTCATTGGTCACGCTTCCTCTGCCTTTGGCCATGGTGGGTTAACAAACGACAACGCGTCTGCCTATGGCGCTACAGCCCTCTATATCCAACTGCCCTGTGCCAGTGGACAACCAGCCCCTTGCACCAGTGGATCAACGCATGAGCTGAGTTTCTCTAAAAATGGTAAACATTTATGGGTGACTCAAATGACCTCGTTTAAGATTTTCCACTTCGATGTAGTGGGTGGCGAAGTTGTGACGGATTCTATAAAGACATTTGTCATTCCTAATCAGCGGCAACCGCATGGCATCGTTTCAGAAGGTGACCATGCCTGGGCAACCCTTGAGATCCCATCGACCAATAACGCCTTAATCAAGATCGATAGCAACGGAAACATCCTCCAGGAAATTCCTCTGTCATCTGGCACCTCCCCCCATGGGCTTGATGTGGCGAAGGATGGAATCCTCTGGTTTGCAGGTAAAGGCGACCCGGACACAGGGGTAGGCGCTGCGGTCGGTAGCGCGAATCCGATCACTGGGGTGAGTCGGTACTTTCCACTAGAGACTGGCAGCAAGCCGATCTATGTGCATGTGACGAACACTAACGATGTTTGGTTTACTGAATTGGTAGGCTCCCGTATTGGGCGCATTCGTGAAGGCAGAATCACCGAGATCAACCTGCCAACACCGAATTCTCGTCCCATATCCATCGATTCCGCCCCGAATGGTTCGGTGTACTTCACCTTGGAAGCTGCGAATAGCCTAGGCTACCTGCCATCTAAGGTGGCTCTCGGGCCATCATCCGGACTTAAGACCAGTGTTGTCCAGCAACGCTTCGTTTCCACGGTCGGGGTCAAGCCGGCTGGTGGCACGATCACTCCCACGGGTCAGGTTTGGTTCGGTGCTGGCGCTGTGGATGAGATGATTAAACTCAATAAGCCTAATACCCTGATTCAAATCCCACAGGGCTCGCAAGGATCAACCTATCACCGTTCGGCTTACATGGGCCATAAGATCTTCTGGACCGAACTCTCAACGGATCGGATCGGTTATCTGAAAGGGGTTCACTGATTCAACAAGATCCCTCGCCCCCCATCCTTATCTACATGGATGGCGCTCTGGGGGGATGTCTTTTTGGGGCGTCTCTTTTTTGAGGCGCTTTTTTTAAGTCAAGGAAAAAGCCCCTCCGGATCATCGTCTGTCTTGATGGGAATCAGACCGAGTGGGTACAAGAGTGTCTGTCCCTGATATTATTGTTCATTCGTGTGCAGTAGGCCATTTTTGAGTCCTACCAGCCCCCCAGACCTTTAAGATGACTCCTCGTCTTTAGATATGAGAAAAATCCTACACGCTACGTTTATCTTTCTAAGTGTGCTATGTCTTGTTGTCACAGTAGAGGAAAGCCATGCATCCACAACCACGATTGATGAATCGGCTGGATTTTGGGGGCAAGCGGTAGGCGAAGGTAATCTTTCTGCGATCAATGAGAACCTCTCGAGCGTCAGGTTGTGGGTCGAAGGGCAGGGCCGCTTCAACAATGCAAACCCCGATAGCAACATGAATTGGTACCAGTCCATTGCTCGAACCGGATTAGGTTATGCGTTGAGCGATCGGCTCACCTTCTGGCTGGGTTACACGTATTCCCCGGTTAAAAACTACAACAAACCCTTTGTGGCCGAGCAGGATTTCTGGCCTGCAATTCGTTATGTCTTACCCACAAGCATTGGAACCATCACCCTTAGAGAGTGGGTAGAATTCCGTTATGCTGGAGGCGATACTCCAGGTGTGAGACCGCGTACCTTGATTCGTCTGCTGCATCCTTTTTCGTTCGAACCACGGCTTGGACTGGTCATTTGGGATGAGTTTTTCTTCAATGCCAATAACGTCCAAGACCTGAAAACACTGGGATTATCTGGCTTTAATCAGAATCGAGCTTTCTTAGGCCTTGCCTGGACATTCTCTGAAAAAATACGTGGGGAATTTGGTTATATGAACTACACAACCAATACATCCAAGGAATTTGACCCTAATCAACAATATAAGATGATCAATAACATCATGGGTGTTGTCTTTTTCTCATGGTGATCGATTTTTCTTCCATTCCACTATCCGATACGCAAAAAAACGGGAACCATTGATTCACTTTTCGTTTTTCCCTCCTCAAAGAATGGGAATGGGGCTTGGTCATTTTTTGATCATTGGATATTATCCTCGTCCATCAGATGGAAGCCCCTTTTAAAAAATCGTGTTGATCACTTTCAAAATGGGCGATTATGAGTATTTTTGGTGATGCCGAACTGGTTGAAATGTTTGTCGCCGAGTTGGAGCTCCATCTTGGTGTTTTAAGTTCGGGCCTATTGGAATTGGAGGCAGAGCCTAATCGATCTGATCTTTTCGAACCCATGATGCGGGCCGCGCATTCTATTAAAGGCGCGGCCAATCTCTTTGAACTGACTCAAACGGTGATGGTGGCTCATGAAATTGAGGATATCTTCACCGTGGCATCTCGAGGTGGCTTAACCCTCAGCAGCGGGATTGTTGACGTCTTATTGGAATCGGTTGATCTTTTGGGGCGATTATCTCTCAATGGCTCTCCTGAGGAGTCTGAATCCAACGCCTCAGAGGTTCAAGAGACGCTCACTCGCCTCAAGAAGTCCCTGGCGGAACCTGATTCAAAGGTATCTTTCAATAAAGCTCCTTCAGAAGGAGACATCGTTCTTGCCTCCGATCTTCGCAAAGCGCCAGCGAATCTTGATAACCTATGGGTCGAACAGATTCGTCAAGATATTGGACAATGGCTTAAAACGGGAAAGGACTCCTATGAACTCGACTGCGAGGCGGTGAAGAACGTTTCACCAGAAGCGATCGCGCTGTTGAGCATGACAAAGGCCAGTGTCCCGCCAGGCCTTAGTTTTTTTATCAAAGGCCAAACGGGTCCAGTGAAACGTCTTTTCGAAGTGATGGGCATCATTTGATGCATTTTTTAGGAGATCCTTTTTGAGCCTTCAGGAGTCGTCATCCGAGTTTCACCGCCTGTCTAACGACTGCCTGGTGGATATCTGCATGGAGCTACTGAACCTTGATTCCTCTAATCAAGATCGCTTTTGCTCTCAGCTTGAGGGAGTCCTTGGCAAGTTATCCTTTCTCAAGGAGGGCGCTGAAAAACAATCGCTCCCTAAAATTGCATCCTTGGTCGCTCCCATGGAAAGGATCCTTCAGGCCTTGACCTTGAGTCAATTGCCGCTTGAAGGTGATCATTTGGATCAACTCCTGGCATCGGCAGATTGTTTAAGTGTTCTTGTGGCTGATCCTCTGTCCTATGAACGCACAGCGATCGAGGCTCCCCTGGTCGGTCTTCAGAGCATTCTTAATCAGATCGTGAGCCCAGAGGTCACGCTCATTGAAGAGTTCCCTGAAGCCACTTACACCTTTACTTTGTCGCTGAATCTCAAGGCGATCAGTACGAGTCATCTTGAACTGATTGATGTCGTTATTAAGATTGAATCATTAGGCTCAATTCAGTCGGGTTCGGTTATAACGCCACGAGTGGATCTGATGCAAGCAGGCCCGATGGAGCCCATGATTTGGGAGGTCACCATCGTGAGTAAGGTGCCTCAGGATGAATTTTGTCGAAGCCTATCGCTCGCGCCTTTTTTAACGGGTGAGGACGCCTCATGGGTTCCAGCCACACCCGATCCCCTGCCCTCTAAAAAGAGGGTAGTAGAGACGACTGATCCTGCAGCTTCTGCGCGGATTCCCCCCGCTCGTGCCGGTGGCATTAGGATTTCAGTCACCCTCGTCGATCAGCTCATGAGTCTCGCAGGTGAATTAGTTCTCCTTAGAAATCAGGTCAGACGGTCAGTCGATGCTCATCAGGTCCTCTCATTACAGACCCTTCTTCATCTCGATGGACTGACAAGAGGATTTTATGATGTTGTCTTAAATACCCGATTACAACCCATTGGTAATATCTTTAATAAGTTTCCACGTTTAGTCCGAGACCTCGCAAGGCAACTGGATAAAAAAATAGAGCTCGTTATTGAAGGGGCTGAAGTGAGCCTTGATAAAACGATCCTAGATGGGTTATCAGATCCCCTGACTCATCTGATCAGAAATGCCTGTGATCATGGTTTAGAGACCTTCTCTGATCGATCCCTTAGCGGTAAGCCAGAGACCGGTCTCATCAAGCTCACTGCCCGTCACTTGGGCGATGAAATTCATATCATTCTCGAGGATGATGGACGCGGCATTGACCCTGAATTCATTAAGCGGAAGGTATTGCAGAAGGAACTCTTAACTGAAGCGGATCTTCATCGGATGGATGATGAGGAAATCCTTCGATTGATCCTTTTGCCTGGCTTTTCGACCGCCCATGCGGTGACTGACCTCTCCGGTCGTGGGGTCGGCATGGATGTGGTTAATTCGAATCTGGAATCGATGGGTGGTTCTCTGGAAATCACATCCGTGGTGGGGTCTGGCACACAGTTTTACCTTCGCCTCCCGCTCACGCTTGCCATCATCCAAACGCTTTTGATTAAGGCGGGTGATCAGGTTTATGCCATCACCAAAAGAGATATTGAAGAACTCGTTCATCTCCACCCTGATCGGAGTGATGCCATCATTGATCGTGGGCCACACGGTGAGATGGTTCGCCTTCGTGACCAGCTGATGCCATTGATTCGATTGACGCCCACCTTACAGCGGGCGTTGACGGGCATTGAAGGCTCTTCAATGATGGAAAGTGGAGCCACCTCTGAACAGGAGATTCTGGCGGTTGTTAAAGTAGGGCTCCGTCGATATGGCTTAATCATTGACAGTATCGTTGCGAGTGAAGAGGTCGTCGTTAAGCCTTTGCATGCGGCGCTTAGAAACATTCGCATTTATTCTGGCGCGACGGTGCTTGGCGATGGTCAGGTCGCATTAATACTGAGTGCGGATGGTTTGGCGCGATTTGCCGAAGTTTCCTTAAGTGCCGGGACATCGTCGCTTTTAGAGTCTAAAACGAATTCCTTTGTGGCTACCTTGTCTGGTCTTCTCATCGAACGGTTGAGTAAAGAGCGATTTGTCATTCCGCTTGAATCTATCGAGCGCATTGTCCATTCGACCGTAGACCGAGTGCAGCCACAGGATGGCCGTTATTATCTCACCATTGATCAGAAGCCCGTTTTGATTGCAAACGAGCGAGAACTCCACTCCACCATCGATGCTTTGGACCCAAAGCAACCACTCTTTGCCATTATTTTGAAAGGGGAGACCCCGAAGCGCGCTTTTCTCGTGACCTATGTGATTGGCGTCGAGCAGATCGAAGAGGACCAATTTCATCTCCTCGATGGGATGGAGGGTCCTCAAGGCGCCGTCGTTATGGAGGAAAAGATCGTTCCCATTCATGATCTCCTTGATTTCCCTCCTTTTGATGGAGTCCCTTCGAAGATCTCTCATAAAGTCGCTTCTCGAAGCGCTGGGAGGGATGTCGGTTGAGTTTAAAGAAATATTGCAGTTTCTTGATTGATGGACAGTGCTTTGTCATCGATAGCCTTCAGGTGGCCTCTGTCCGGAGTATGGGTTCATTAACACCGATCCCTGGTTCGCGCCGCGATATCTCAGGATTAATGAACATTAGAGGTGATATTTACCTCGTGTTCGATGTCGGGATGGCCCTTTTAGGGCGATGCCAGAGCAAGAGCATTGATCAGCAGTTGATCCTTCTTCGTCATGAGGTGCATGAATACTTCGCCATGAGTGTTGATCTGGTGGGGGATATCATCGATTTTTGGGAAGAGGACTTCCAGCCCCCTTGGCAACGAGAACCTATGGAAGGTCAACATATTATTTTGCCTGACTTGGCGGCTTGTGTTTCAGGCTATACCGTGAAAGATGATATTTTAGTGACCTTACTTGACCCTATGAAGATAGCTGAGATGGTGTCTTCAGAGGCTTAATGCAATTTCTATCCAACTTTGATGTGAAGATAATGAAGAAACTAAGACTTAAGCACCAAATAGCCCTTCTGGTTTTCGTTCTGGTCTTGGGCCTTTCTTCCATCGCGGCGATAGGCGGCTTTGGTCTTTCAAAAACCTACCAGCAAGTGGAGCGTTTTTCGAATGTGGTGAGTCTTGCGAATACCCAGGCCATGATTCTCCGAGGTAACCTATTGAATGCCATTAGAATGGAAAAGAATTCCATTCTTGCCCAAACAGATGTAGACGTCAAAAAATTCACAGAAAAAGCAATTTATTACACGTCAGAGCTTGATAAATCAGTTCTCGAACTTAAACCGCTCTTGGCAAAAGTTGGTGATCCTTTATTGATTGAAGAGCTGTCTCATTTCAATGAGGCATGGACTGTGGTGAAGAGTAATCAGTCTAATATTCTACAGCTTATCTCTAATGGTACTAATAAAAAAGCCACGAACCTCGTTAATCAAGATCTTCAATCGAAAATAGACACATTCGAAATGGATCTTCAATCGCTGAGCGCTTCAGATTCAATAAATACATCGATTCCTAGAAAACGAGGCAAGAGTGTTGATAGTGCCAAGTCGAATCAAATCGATGTTTTGAAGAAGAATTCAGCTTATATCCTCCAAAAAATCATGATCGTTCTGTTCCGCCATATTGGCGAATCAGACATCGCTACCATGAATGACTACTCCTCGAAGATCGTTGGCTATTTGGGTGAACTTGATCTTAACGTTGAACAATTGATGGGGCTTGTAAAACCAGGTCAGGGAACTAATAAAATACTCGAAGATACTCGGGCCATTAAGAGTCTTATCAATCAGGCAGTTGATCTTTCGCTGAAAAATACGAATGTCGAAGCGGTTCGGTTAACAACAACAATTACACCTGAGTACGGGATGAAAGCTGATAATGGTATCGTTAAAATCATCGATACCCTACACAAAGAGGTAGAGACCAGCTCATCACAAATCAAAGATGTCTATGATCATGCCCTCACCTCGATTTTTGTAGCTTCCATCATCGCATTCGTTGTGGGTGTCTTCGTCGCACAGAGAATATCAGGATCAGTGAATAAGGGGGTCACTGATGTTTTGAATCTGTCATCCAGCCTTTCTGAATCCGCTGTAGCGGTCAATAAGATATCGAATGAACTCTCGGACCAATCAGAAAAGACCTCTCTTCAGGCCGGCGAGGTTTCTTCGATGACGGACCATATCTCATCGAATGTTAACACCATGGCGGCAGCGGCTGAACAAATGAGCATGAATGTCGCCTCGATATCCTCAGCGAGTGAAGAAATCAGTGTGAATGTCGGTCAGATTTCAACCGCTGCTGGGCAGACGTCAAAGAATGTTGAGCTGGTCGTTCAAAATATTGCAACCACAGTCACGGCGCTTGAATCTGTTGCGGATGATGCCCGTGATGGTGCAAAGATCAGCAGCGAAGCTGCGGACCTCGCCCAATCAGCGACAACCAGTATGTCGGCATTAGACCTCTCCGCCAGAGAGGTTAATAAGGTCACTGAGATCATCAAGATGATCGCGATGCAAACCAATCTTTTGGCGCTTAATGCCATGATTGAATCAACATCAGCGGGGGAGGCCGGTAAGGGATTTGCGGTTGTCGCTAATGAGATCAAACAGCTCGCGAATCAAAGTGCAAAGGCCGCCGAAGAAATCGCCAAAATGGTCGAGGGCATTCAAAATGACACCCGAGTAGCCGTTGATGTCATCGGCACCGTCAATGAGACGATAACGCGGATCAACGCTTCATCCATTCGAATCTTTGAGGCAGTGGGTCTTGAAGTGGGTAACGCGGTGACCAGTACGGAAAGTCTCCGAAGTGCTAGTGCGAGTGTTTCTGAGATTGCACGGGCTATTCATGAAATTGCCATTGGAACCACGGATATGGCACGAAATTCTAGTGAAGTTGCCAAAGCGGCGACGGATGTGTCGAAAAGTTCTAGTGGCACCGCTGTTGCAACGCAAGGGATTTC
>RFVA01000101.1 GCA_009922685.1 Gammaproteobacteria bacterium
AAGGACTATCAGGATGGCCGCCGGAGTAATGATCTCATGCGGGGTTTTGTCGCTGGCCTCTCAGATCAAGATCTTGCGGACATCGCGGCCTACTTTAGTCAGCTCAAGGCCCCTTCATCGGCGCCATCCTCGGTGAGTCAGATGGCCGAGACCTTAGTTCATCGGGGGGATCCTCGCCGCATTTTGCCGCCTTGTGCTGCCTGCCATGAGCGCGATGGCCGTGGTCAAAAAATCGATGTGCCGGCGATTCGTGGGCAAAGTTCGGCCTATCTTGAAAAGACCCTCAAGGATTATAAGAGTGGGCAACGACACAATGACCTTTTTGGTCGAATGAGAGCCCTCTCTCAGGAATTGAGCGACAAGGAAATCAAGGCCCTCGCCGAATACTATGGCCAATGATTTCCGAAATAGCGTCCAACCTTTAAACGATCCCATCCCCCAAAGGGTTCCTTGACGACGCCAGACGCAGGCCCCCCTGATCTCTTTTATCTCTTATCCAAAATGGGTTAATCTCGAAGTCTTTGATGCTCGCCAAGGTTCATGGGCGGGATGGTAACGGTTTATCTCGGCCAGCCTAAGAAGACGGATTGGATATGCAGACGCTCCCCCTATTAGAGAAGGTGTCCCACTATGAGGCGCTGAAGAAGAACGATCGCGAGATCGTGGATTTTCTGGCGGTTAGCTGGACAGCGCTGAGTGAGGCGCGCATCAAAGCCGCACTCCTAAGGCCGGTTGCGAGGCCATTAAATCTAAAAAACATGGTGGCCCAGGGTCTGCTTCTAAAACGTCAACAGGCCGAAGGGGGTGAGGGTTTTGCTTGTCATCCCCTCCTCGTGGATGTGGTCGCGCGGCGACTGGTGGCTGAAGGATTATACGAGGCATTTGTGGAGAAGGCCCGGGGCGCTTGGCCTTTGCCAAGAACGTCCGGCAAGTCTGGTCCTCGAACCGCACCCTTTTGGTTCGAGCATCCTGATCAGTTCACCCGGGAAATTCGAATGGCGCTCTATCTGAATGATCCCCATCAGATGCAGACCCTTTTTGAGGCCTTCTACCTCGATTCGGGACGTTATTGGGGCTCACACTGGGATGAGATTAGACATCCTTCCGTCATTGGGGCAGAGGCTGCCTTGAACCCCTTTGACCCGGTTTGGCTGGAGGGGGTTGCTCCTGAAATGCGGCGGGACATCGCCGCCCGAATGCTGACGGTTTCAATTGAAAAGGGGACGCTTGATGCTTCCGTTTTTGAGGCTCTTGAGCGTCACTGCCTTGAACTTCAACGATACTCCATGGAGCTGGTGCTGGGCGCCTTGCTTTTTGGGCAGAGGGATAAAGCCCTCGAATACCTTCCACTTTTTCAAGGTCTTGATCACGAACGAATGGCGCTTGAGGGGCTTTTGGCCTATCTCAATCAAGAGGACGACAAGGCCATCAAGCGATTTGATGAAGCGCTGCGCTGGATGCGAAAAAATTTAGGCGAGCGACGACTGGTGTTGCCGGGACTCTTAGGGGTATTTCACATCGGCTTCTTGCTGTTGCGGAATGAGGGAAAGGACTTTGCTAGGGCCAAAGCTCTTTTGAGTGATGCGGACCTTTGGTATAGCGAAATGGGACCTACGCTGAAGCCCCTGCATTGGACACTGCTTCTGGAGGATAATCCATCGACCCATCTTCCGGGGTATCTGAAGACGGTGTTGGCGAGCGCCTCGAAGCCTGATCCTGCCTTTTGGCCCGTGTTTTTAGGGCTTCTCTTTCTTTATCGATATCAGGGTGATCCTGAAACCTTTCAGCCCTTGGCCGAGGCCATTGGGCGTCTCGAGGCCGGCCTTGAAGCCTCTGGGATGCGGTGGCCACAAGCAGAAATGGCCCTCCTTCGCGCTCGTTTTGAACCGCATTCAGCCGAGACCCAAAAGAAAGCCGAAAACCTCCGGGAGAGGCTTGGTTACGCACTCCTGACCCAGCGGGTTCGTTATGAAGAGCCTTGGGAGCTGAAACTCAATGCCATTGTGAATCGATTTGGAGCAAAGGGCACCAAGGAAGCGGCGAGCCTCAAGGCTCCAAAGGAGGCTCGCTTGGCCTGGTTTGTCTTCAGGGATTTTCCCCGTTATGGCATCGAGATCCGCGAACAGAAGCAAAATCGTCAGGGCTGGACCAAAGGCAAGCCCATCGCTCTTCGAACCTTCAAGGAAACCGGAGAGAGCAAAAGCCATTTGGATGCCCAAGATCAAAGGGCCATCGCCGCCATCACCCAAGATTCCTTTGGTCGGGGTTATCATCTTTCGGACCAAGGTTGGCTTGATCTTGAGGGACATCCGGCCCTTTTCTGGCGGGATTCCGCACAACCTCTTGAGCTGCGATTAGAGCCCCCCCACTTGAAGGTTCGAGCCGCCGGCAAGGATCGGGTCAAGATTGAATTCTGGCCACATGATCTTTATAGGCAATCAATGGTGTTTACGCTGGAAGGGCTGCACCGACTTAATATGACCCCGATGACCACGGAATTGCATCGGCTCTCGGAGTTGATTGGATCGGGTTTTGATGCCCCACTGCGCTCTCATGAAAAAGTGCTGGAGAAACTCGGCGCGGTATCGGGACTCGTCGCCATCCATTCGGAGATCGGCGGCGGTGAGGTGTTGGGTGCCGAGGTGGTGACCGCAGAATCGGTGCTGAGAATTCAGTTGATCAGGGAGGGAGAGGGTCTTAAAGCTCAGGCCCTAGTGAGACCTTTTGGCCAGCTGGGCCCAAGTTATGCGCCAGGGGTCGGCGGAGTGGGCCTCATGGCCACCGTCGATGGGAGACGACTTCAAACCGAGCGCGATCTGAGACGTGAGCGGGATCATCTCAAACAACTCCGTACCGTTTGTGTCTCACTGGAAGACACTGAAGCAGCCGATCATAGCGATCAATGGACTCTGCTTGATCCTGAAGCCAGCTTACAATTCTTGTTGGAGCTTCAAACCTTGGCTGAGGATGTGGCCGTCCCCGAATGGCCCAAGGGACAGAGTCTTAAGCTGGTGGGGGAGGCCCGTCTGGCGAGCTTCCAGGTGAAATTAACTCAGCAGCGTGACTGGTTCAGCGTCCAGGGTGAGCTTAAGCTCGATCATGGTGAAGTCCTCATGATGCAGAAGCTCCTCGAATTAACCGCCGACACCAAAGGGCGATTTATTCAGCTCGAGGGTGACCGGTTCCTGGCATTGACCGATGACTTTAGAAAACGCCTTGAAGATCTTAGAGCTTATTCCGAGACGCATGGCTCCGGCCGGCGGGTTCATCCTCTCGCCCTTTCGGCGCTCGATGACATTAAGGATGAATTCGGTGCTTTTGAAACCGACAAGGCCTTCAAACAACAGATTGATCAGCTGCGGAGATCTGAAGTCCTAAGGCCCAATGTGCCCTCTACCCTTGTGGCCGAACTACGCGATTATCAGTTCGAAGGCTTTGTCTGGCTGTCACGACTGGCCGCGTGGGGTGTCGGTGGTTGTCTTGCGGATGACATGGGTCTTGGCAAAACCGTTCAGGCCATCGCCTTGATCCTCTCGAGGGCTCAGGATGGCCCTAGCCTCGTCATTGCGCCGACCTCGGTGGTCTTCAACTGGCACAATGAAGTGGCTCGCTTTGCCCCTACCTTGAGGCTGAAGACACTCACCGGTGATCGTGAAGAGGTCATCCAAGGACTCGAACCCATGGACCTCTTGGTCGTGAGTTATGCCCTTCTGCAGCAGGAGGTTTTAGGTGCAGCGCTCGCAGAGGTCCGGTTTCGGACCCTCGTTCTTGATGAGGCCCAGGCCATCAAGAATGCTGCCACTCGCCGTTCGCAGCAGGCGATGGCGATGCAGGCCGACTTTAAGTTGATTACGACGGGAACGCCCCTCGAAAATCATCTAGGGGAACTCTGGAATCTTTTCCGCTTCATTAACCCCGGGCTTTTAGGATCCCTTGAGAGTTTCAATCGCCGTTTTCAGGGTCCTATTGAGCGAAGCCAATCGAAGGAGGCCCGACATCGTCTCAAACGCCTGATCCAGCCCTTTATCCTTCGAAGAACCAAGGTCCAGGTTCTTGAAGAGCTTCCCGAGCGAACCGATATCGAATTGATGGTGGACCTCAGTCCCGATGAGGCCAACCTTTACGAAGCACTTCGACGCAAGCTTTTGTCAGAACTTGAGCAGACAGATGGCCCGATTCAAGATCATCGTTTCCGCGTACTGGCGGCCATCACCAAGCTTCGTCGAGCGTGTTGTCATCCGAATCTTGTCGCTCCGGAACTCGCACTGACCAGTAGCAAGCTGACGCTATTGGGCGAGGTGCTCGAGGATCTGCTGGATAACAAGCACAAGGCGCTCATTTTTAGTCAGTTCGTGGACCACCTTCGGCTGGTGGAAGCAATGCTTCAGAAGGAGGGCATTGCCTACCAGTATCTCGATGGTCAGACCCCGCAGAAGGACCGTAAGCGGGCGGTAGAGGCGTTTCAGGGCGGTGATGGGGATGTGTTTCTGATCAGTCTGAAAGCTGGAGGCACAGGGCTCAACCTCACCGCCGCCGATTATGTGATCCATCTCGACCCTTGGTGGAATCCTGCGGTCGAGGATCAGGCATCCGCCCGTGCCCATCGAATGGGCCAAAAGCGCCCGGTCACCATTTACCGGCTGATCGCGAAAGGGACCATCGAGGAGCAAATTGTCTCGTTGCACCGACACAAAAGAGAGTTGGCAGACAGCCTGCTGGATGGCGGTGAAATGAGCGCCAAGGTGGGTGCTGATGAACTTCTAGAACTCATGCGTTCCGGATTGGAGGAACCTTGACTGTTGCTCTTAAGAGCACCAAAAGTGCGGTGAATTAAACAAAAGGGTGATGCACTCGAAGGCGGTTCTCGATGTGTTGTCCGTCCTTTAAATCCTCAGAATAAAGCATCTCGCATCCAGCCAGAAAGCGGCAGCGACAATCAGCGAGTCATAAAAACAAAACCCATAGCGCTCAGCGAGTGTCATGCCGGAATTATGGGTTGCTTCGGTGAGCGGCTCGACGGAGACAAGTCTCCGCAACGTGATCAAAACGTCCCGGATCTCGGCATAGGGCCTCTTTAGTTTGCGTGAAGCAACGGAGCAAAATTCATTCAGTACTTGAGCGCTGATAATACCGCCCTGGGCGATGGTCTGTTCCGCTTGATTGGCCTTGCGGGTATCCGCTGAGAGGAGGTACAGCAAAACGTGGGTATCAAAGAACACCTTAGTTTTGCTCATGTGCTTCCAGTCGATCGAACTTGAAATCGGCTGGGAGGCGTCCTCTATCTTGTCGCAATCGGCTTAAGAGTTCACTCCCCCCCAGGCTTCTTTTTGATTTCAAAAAGCAGCGCTTTTTCCTCGGGAGCGAGGATGCCAAGCCGTTTAGCTAAAGAGCGATATCACGCCCGCTAAGAGGGCGGCTACATCAAGGAGGCCTACCAAGGCTCCGGCGATGATCATGGCCACCAGAACTAGGGGGTTGGTGAGGCTTAGGGATCCCCCGAGAATCGACAGAAGACCGGAGGTGTCAAAGCCCATCGAGGTGATATCAAAGGCGAGCCCGCCCAATTGTTTTAGGTCATGAAGGCCACCTTCTTTTTTGATGCCCTCGACTACTTGTGCCTTGGCGCGCTCCGAGACATCGCCGGCATAGGCCTTTGCGTTGTTGAACCAGCCAAGGAGACGGCCTGGGAGGGTGGTCGCCTCATTCAAGATGTACCAGCCCCAGCCGATGACAAGCCCAGGCAGCATGAAGAGGCTGCCAATGATGACCGCCCAAACCATCGAAAGATCAAAGCTTCGGACGATGAGGCTATCAAGAACTAGGGCGGCTAAGAGCCCTGAAAGGGTCAGAAACCGGGCCAATCCGATAAAGCGCTGGGCAAGCCCTTGAAGGAGCGCTGCAAAACCCATGACCCTTTGAAACAGGGCTTCACGGGGGTTACTCGAGGATTGCTGTTCATCACTCATGGATTGGACCTTATGGGGGATGGTTTAAGAAAGCTTTTTCTTTAGAAGCTCATTGAGCTGGGCTGGGTTCGCCTTACCTTCGGTCGCTTTCAT
>RFVA01000102.1 GCA_009922685.1 Gammaproteobacteria bacterium
AAAGCGCTGGGGTTCTTCTGAACAACAGGCCAATGCCGAAAAGGGTGATTGCCACTGAATCGGCGATTGCCCTTATTTCAAAACTTCGTGAGAAATATGGGGGGCTGATTTTTCATCAATCGGGTGGCTGCTGTGATGGCAGCTCCCCCATGTGTTACCCAGAGGGTGAATTGATCATTGGGGAATCCGACGTCTTATTGGGTGACGTCGGCGATTGCCCCTTCTATATGTCGAAGAGCCAATTCGACTATTGGCAGCACACTCAGATCCTTTTAGATGTCATTCAAGGAAGAGGGGGAATGTTCTCCCTAGAAGGACCTGAGGGACTTCGATTTCTCATCAGGTCAAGACTCTTCACCGAGGCCGAATCTCTCATGCTCGGCGCAACGAACCAGCCCTTTTAGACGCATTAATCCTCAAACCAACCCGTGATCAAAGGCTTAACAGCCTCCCGTGGCCCGGTAATTGCTGGTACTTAAGGGCGCCTGTCCTGAGGGACAGGAAATCCAGGCATTTCAAGAGGGAAAAACGATGATCACGCTTCATGTTGTTACTACCTTGCTCCTTTTTCTACCATTTTGGCTCCTCACTGACCCAATGTTGCGCACGGAAAATGCAATGCTCAAAAGCGTTCACATGTTAGGGGTATTTTTCATGTCAGGAACCTTAGTGACCCAGCTTGCCGGTCATCTCACCAGCTAAGAAGCAGATAGGCCCGGTACTGGACTACATTGCAACCGCCCTCATGCTTGTCGTAACAGGGCTTTAATTTGCACGATGCGTTATGCGGGATTCAGGGCATGTGAATGTGAAGCTCACTTCTCTCAAAATGAAAGAGGTGCTCGATGTCCAGGGCGAAATAAAAACGAAATCTACCTGACAGCCCAACAAACCAAGGGAAAGTCAGGTAGATCCGTACTGATGAATTCCAAATTGTCTAAAGAACTCTCGGGCTACTTGGCTGGAATGACGATCAACAGCCCAGAACAAAGCCTCTTCCCCACCCAGAAAATTTCGATTCACGGCTTCACGGCTAACGGCATTACGGGGTTTTTCTGTGGATTATTTAAAGAGGTGGGTCTGGAGGGTGTTTCAAGTCATGGGTTCAGGCGCGAATTCATCACCACGCTTCCCAACCACTCCATCGGCATCCACACGATCATGAGCTTGTCCGGGCATAGTCGCCTATCGTCAGTGCAGGAGTACTTGAGGTGACGGATGAACAAAAGCGCCGGGCGTTTGAGCTTCTTTAACTGAAAACCTGAAGTTGAGGAATTGGGCCACGTCGTTTCAACACCACAGATGTTGAATGTTAAACACCGAAAACCCCGATCAGGCGTCCTTTTCCAGCCCCCATGACGAGAACGAGCGCAAAAGCGCCCGTGCTCAATCACTAACAAAAGCCACCAATAACATCTGCTGCTTTCTCCACTGCCATCCAAGCATCGTCATGACCATCAAACCAAGCATCAACTGCGTCCATTCTGAAAGTGATGGAACTGCTTCGGCGGCTGGGGGCCCAACGGTTACGGTGATCTTAGGGGTAAGAAAATCTAACGTTGCAGTTCCAATACCCACGAGCGTGACAAGTAGAGGAACGTTTTGTTGCGTAATACCACCATTCGCTACTGTCAACACGTTTGTATCGCTTGAAGTAAAATGATCGCAACTACCTATTGTACCGATGATAGTAAACGTATCACCGACACTACCTAGAACTGTGGTTTGCGAATAAGTCGATGAAAAAAAACAGTTGGGTATGGTAATCGTCGCAACATTGGCTGCATTCGCCCCGCCAGCCACCAGCAATCCGCTCATCAACAAGAAAGCCGCAACAAGTCCCTTCACGTAAATCTCCGCCGAAAAAAAACAACTCCTTACCCGACTTTACCATGACGAGAAACTGACACCTAAAAAAACCTCTATCAATGCCAGTTCGCAAGATCTTCAACGCCCCTGAAGCTCTCACAGCATCAAAAGTGCTTAGCCAGCTTCAATCAGCGCGACGACAGCAGGAGGGTTTTGATTGGATTTCGCGGTTTAACCGACAAAATCACTTACGACTTTTCGAGAGCCCAGAACGAGAAAGAGCGCCGAAGCGCCCGTTCTCAGTCATCAACAAAAGCTAAAGATCAAAAGCTGCGTTCGCGATGAAAATGCCAACCGATAAGCATCATGACCATCAAACCAAGCATCCAGACTGTCCGCTCTGATAGCGTTGGGATGGCTGTAGCTGATTGGCATCCGCCTGGACCAGGAATAATGATAGTTAGACTTTCGACACCCCATGTGTAGACGTATGTACCACTTGTTAGGCCCAAGGAACTAATCGAAGCTCCAGTCCATGTTGCTGATGCTGAGACATTACTACCGCTGACGAACCCCACTGGAACAATAAGCCGATTTCCTGACATGTTAATGCCAAACGGGCCATTTGGCCCTGCACTTCCCGAACTTGCGTCTATAGTGTTCGTCGAACAGCCGATGGATTGTGGGCCTGAAATCGGGGAATATGACGTCGCAGCAGTATTTGTATGTGGGCCGAGGACTACGTTTGCGCCAAGCCCTCCCCCTCTTACTCTCGCGTTTGGAGTTATTCCTCCGCCATCGGCAGTGACTCCCGCCAAACTCAAAGTTCCCGTCAGCGAGGCCTGAACATCATTTCCAACCTGGCTGAAAGTAATCGTTGCTGCGGCTTGAGTCTCAAAATGGTAGCCGAACAGGAAGCAAGCTACCAGAGTGCGCCAAAACGGTCCGAATGACGGATACATGGGGAGACTCCAAAACTAGAGATAGACTCTACGTTACCAGTTTTCTCCAGCAAAAATCATCAATTCTGATGACATACGCATTCCTTCAATCCTGCTCACCCAGCTTCAGGCAGCGTTCGGGTCCGTGATGAATTTAGAAAAATCCCTGCCCCTACGAGCCTCCCGACCTTGCTACACGCCAAAAGCACTGAAGTGTTGATTTGCAGCGAGATGTGACCCAGGGTCAAAATTAGCTGCAAATCAACATTCGCGGTTTAACCGATAAAATCACCCACCGAGTTTTTCGAGAGCCCAGAACGAGAAAGAGCGCCAAAGCGCCCGTTCTCACTCATCAACAAAAGCTACCGATCAATAGCTGCGTTCACGATGAAAATGCCAGCCAACAAGCATGATGGTCATCAATGCCAGCAGCAACTGCGTCCATTCACTAAGCGTGGGAACTGCTGACGGGGCTGGGCAGGATGAAGTTGTAATAGATATGGGGCCTTTAACACCAAAAGGGTAAGTGCCGTTCGTGTAACCATAAGTGGTATAAACATTATAAGTTGTAGCACAAGTCAAACCTGTAATTGTACCCGTCAAGTTAAGAGTACCAGGAACGCCCTCATCAAATCTATTGTTGCTAGGGTATTGATCAGGGTTGATATAGACGCCACCCTGTACTAAAAAGAATCCACCATAACTTGTGAGCGTGGGTGCAACGTTAGTCGTCACAATAGAACCAGCCAAAGAAATTGTGGTTTTTGTAACTCCCGTCGACGACACAGTAGACGCAGCGTTATCAATAGCAGCATTGGCTAAACCAGCCACCAACAATCCAGTGACCAACATCAAAGCCGCAATAAAACGCTTCACCGCAACCTCCGCCGAAAAAGTTTCAATCCTAACCAATTACCATCAACTTTGATGATATTTCGACCATGGTAGCACCTCAACCAAAAACCCCCGACCCAAATGCGTTTCGCACAGTTTTCAAACGCCTACCCAGCTCGCCCAGCATCAAAAAGTGCTCAGCTAGCTTCACCCTACGTTTTGATCTGTGAAGAATTCAGAACAAGAAAACAGCCCACGCACCGTGCTACACGCCAAAAGTAGCAAGGTCAAAACCGCCGATCCAAAATGTCATCAACCAACCACTAAAAGGATCTCAATCTGGCCATTAGATCGACCAACAGATTGATTTCGCTTGCCCGTCAGAATCCCACACGCTAAAATTCGCGGTCCAAGCCGATGTAGCTCAGTTCGGTAGAGCAACACATTCGTAAAGCCCGCTAAGCGATTGTTTTATATCGGATTATCTGAAAAAGACCGTGCTACTTCAAACGGTTATTTCTCAACTTTTTATTCGGTTGTAGCACGCCAAAGACCTTGCTACTTTTAAGCCCAGATTCGCAATGAAATACGGGCTCGGTTGACAAAGGCAGCTGCTGAAACTACCCCTCAAAAACGCACATCCCGAAGCGTTGTCCCAATCCCCACGACCGTTCAAAGCATTAGGGGATATCCAAAGAAACTCGTCATCTTCAAAGTCACCGCATCGCCTTATTGGTGGTGTCGATGCTGGCACGATGGAAAGCATTACAAGCGCAGCACTAAATCCGAATACAAGCGGGTGGCCATCACATTCGCCAAACAGTTCTTCGTGGATTTGATGACTGACAGGATTACGAAGATTTGTCGGGTAACACGCAATTCCAGCTTCATTGCTTGCTGCGAAGGTGTAATGAAGGAAGACGCTTTGAAGGCTGAGCGTGGCGAAGTGACAAAGCAGTATGTAACCTGCCAGAACAATCGCATCAAAGGACTGCTTTACGAATACTTCGGTGACCGGGACATTAAGGAAATCGACTACGCATTGATGGACGATTTCAGGACCGAGTTGTTTCGCAGGGGTCTATCCAACAGCACCGTCAAACTACACTTCTCCACGCTCAGCAAAGTCCTCAACTACGCCCAGCGTTACAAGCTCCTGGACATCCCACCCGTTAAACCCACGATCAAACAGGAAGACAACGCCAGGGGCTTTTTCAATATCCGTGAGTATCTTGCCCTGCGTCGTGCCAGCCATCGTTTACTTGGAACATCTCATGGCATCTCGCAAAAAGACGATGGCAAGAAGGCAGCAGGACAACCCTTACGCCGTGTCATTGTTACTGAGGAAATCATGTACGCGATCCCATTCATGGTTTATAGCTTCATACGTCCAACAGATTTAAAGACCATGAAGCACAAGCACATTGAAATCCGTTCAGGTGCTCGTGGTGACTATTTGTACATGCCCATTCCCGAAACCAAGAAGCATGATAAGCCCATCACGTCATTACCCCGTGCTGCTTACTACTATCGACGCTTACGGGACTATCAGGAAAAGCGGGGACTGGCTGACGACGATCATTTCCTGTTCGTGCCCGATATGGAAAACCGAACCTATGCCTACCGCTACCTTACCCGGCAATTCGATGTGTTGCTCGAAGCGATCGCGGGACAACTGACGGGTGATGGCGACAAGACGCTCTACTCACTCCGTCACACCTCGATCATGTTCCGGCTCATTTACGGTGGCGAAATCAACTTGCTCACCCTTGCCCGTAATGCGCGAACCAGTGTCGCCATGATCGAACGCTTTTACGCATCACGACTTCAGGGCAGCATGATGGTGAACGAGCTACATGCCAAGAAGTAACGGTTTAGGGAAACGCAGGGTTTTTTTAATGGCCGTAAAAAATCCTGCGTTTTGAAAAACCATGTCCTACCCTGCCTCGACCCTCTACCAACAAAAAGCTGAACTTAAGGTTTTTGTCTGGAATTCATTGTAGCTATACCCCTCATCACTGCGATACAGGGCTTTGCGTGCTTATGGGTTTCTGGCTGATTTGTCCGTCGATCGAACCAAAACCGCTAACGGGCTGGGGCTTGATGGGCTGTTTTTGTGGCTGTTGAGGCGGGGGTACTGGGGCTGGCTGATTGAGTTTTGGCATTGAAACTGGCCGAACCGGAACCGTTGCTTGCCGTGTCGTCCGTTTCGATTTTGCCTTTCGACGTTGAGCTGCTTTAGCTTTTTCCTCTTGTTGGGCCTGAATCGCTATCGATGTCCAGACGCTGTCGCTGACTAACTTCCATAAAGCCATCTGTTCTTCAGCTGACGCAAATTCCACAAGGCGCATAAATCAAACATCTCCTGCTCATCCCTGATATTTA
>RFVA01000103.1 GCA_009922685.1 Gammaproteobacteria bacterium
GTTGAGTTCAAGGACTTCGCGATTTTCGTCTTGCTCCATGGTAACGGTGATCGCCTCCTGACCCACGTTCACATACTTTCGGACGACTTCTAAGAGGTCACGCTGCAAATCGGCTAGATACGCCGGCTGTTGGCGTTCGCTCCGTCGCTCATGGGCCACCAGAATTTGGAGGCGCTCCTTGGCAATCGATGCGGTTTTCGGCCTTGAGGACCGAAAATAATCCATCAGGTTCATGACTTACCTCCAAACAAGCGGCCAAGAAGGCCCTTTTTTTCCTCCTCGATGAAGCGGTGAGGAACATCTTCACCCAGGTAGCGTCCCACCACGTCAAGATAGGCTTGACCGGCATCGCTCTGGTCATCGATGACCACCGGATTGCCGGAGTTTGAGGCATTCAGGACCGCCTTTGATTCTGGAATGACCCCGAGGAGGTGCAAGGAAAGAATTTCCTGAACATCATCGACGCTCAACATTTCTCCAAGCTTCACTCGCTGCGGAGAGTAACGGGTTAACAGCAGAAACTCTCGGATCGGGTCCTGATTGAGTTCGGCTCGTCGTGACTTACTGGCTAAAAGGCCTAGCATCCGGTCTGAATCTCGAACCGATGAGACTTCGGGGTTGGTTACGACCACGGCGTCATCGGCAAAATACATGGCAAGATGAGCCCCGCGCTCGATCCCGGCCGGTGAGTCGCAGACGATGTAGTCAAACGTTTCGGCCAGTTCGTTAAGAACACGCTCGACACCTTCAAGGGTCAGCGCATCCTTGTCGCGGGTCTGTGACGCCGGAAGGACAAAGAGATTCTCGCAGCGCTTGTCTTTGATGAGCGCCTGATTGAGGCTGGCCTCGTTATTGATCACGTTGACGAAATCATAGACGACACGGCGCTCGCAACCCATGATTAGGTCCAGATTCCTAAGGCCAATATCGAAATCGACCACGGCGGTCCGATGACCCCGAAGCGCAAGCCCCATAGACAGGGCGGCACTGGTGGTGGTCTTGCCGACCCCGCCTTTACCTGACGTTACGACGATGATTCTTGCCACAAGTGCTCTCCTCGTTATCTTAAAGGGGTTTAAATAATCGGTTAAAGGGGATCGACCGTCAGACTATCGCCTTTGAGGTAGATCTGAACCAGTCGGCCTCGAAGGGCCACGTCCTCATCCTCGCTGGTTCGATAATGCCCACCAATCGCAATCAGTTGTGCCTGAAGGTCGGTGCAGTAGATACGGGCATCGAGATTACCTTGAACTCCCGCTAGGGCTCGACCCTTCAGTGGGCCGTATACGTGGATATTGCCATCCGCCATGATTTCAGCGCCTGGGCTGACTTGTGCCATGACGATCAGATCACCGCCAGGCGCATAGATTCTTTGACCTGAGCGGACCGGCTGATCAATGATCTTGGTCAGTGCCGTCATCGGGCGGGGGGGCGGCAAGGGTCTTTTTGGAGCGGGCTTTGCTGGCTGAGGGCTTTCGGACCGGACTTCGGCGAGAACGGCCAGTTTTTCTCTGAGTGCGGCGGCCTGTTGATCTTGGGAGCCACCGCGCATGCCGACCGGTGCCAGGGACAGCTCATGGATCACCTTCAAGAGGGCCGTGAAATCAACGCGGTCCTTTTCGCTCTCTTCAAGATCACCGAGATCGATGATAATGGGGGCGTTTCTGAAAAATTCCGGGGCCTTTCCGAGCTTGTCCTCCAATTGGGCGGTGACCTCGTCAAGGTTTGGCGAGAGAACCTTCAGGATCGGAAGGGTGATGGAACCGGATTTCAGCTCCACGGCGCCAGAGTGACTCATATGGGGTGTGTTTTGATCAGACATCGAAGTGACGTGCGTGGGCCATGGAATGATAGTCTAGGGTCATTCTAACATTGCCCCAACGCTTAGGATGACTTCATTGTTGCTCCATCGATTGCCGGACCCCTCCATAGCGCCTGATTATTCGAACAGTATTGTCAATCTGATGGCCTCGCTGATCGAGGGTCTGGGCGGGGAATCTGCCGATTACCCGCCTTTGGCGATGTTACCGGCCTCGGAGGTCGCGCGTTATCGGCGAGTTGTTTTGATGGTGGTTGATGGCTTAGGGGATCTTCAGCTTCAGGGGCTTGGTGGCGGCAGTCGCCTCCTTGAAGCCCGCCGAGGACGAATGACCTCGGTGTTTCCATCGACCACGGCGAGCGCCGTGACGAGCTTCCTCACCGGGCTTGCTCCACAGCAACATGGCCTCACCGGTTGGCATATGTATTTCAGGGAGCTGGGTGCCGTCCTCGCGGTGCTTCCTGGCCGGCCGCGCTATGGCGGTGTGTCTTTGGGGCAGGCGGGTATCAAAGTGGGCCCATGGCTGGGTCATACGCCGGTCTTTAATCGAATTCCCCATCAAAGCCTGATGGTGACGCCGGAGGAGATTGCCCGGTCTGATTTCAACCTGGCCCATCTGGGCCTGGCTGAATTGAGTCCTTTTGGATCACTTCAGGGTTTTTTCGAGGCCATGGCGCGGGGCGTTGAGGAGCCTTTTGGACCTCGCTTGATTTTCGGTTATTGGTCCGAGTGGGATCACCTTGCACATCTTCATGGATCCATGGGGCCAAAGGTCAGAGAGCACCTCACCCAATGGGATCAAGGCTTTCAGGGGTTTCTTGAGCGCATCGGGGGATCCGATACCCTGGTTGTGGTCACAGCCGATCACGGATTTATTGATACCCCCCCTGATCGCTCTATTCATCTTGGCGATTACCCTGACATTGAATCCTGTCTGGTGTTGCCGCTCACCGGGGAACCTCGGGTGGCCTACGCGCATCTTCGATCAGGGGCGGCTTTCCGATTTGAATCGCTGATGGAAGAGCAGTTGGGTCATGCCGTCGCGATGGTGAGGAGCGAGGAGCTTCTTGAGGCGGGTTGGTTCGGTCATGGAAGGCCCCACCCAAGGCTTAAGGACCGGATTGGCGATGTGGTGTTGATGATGCGAGATCATTACATCATCAGGGATGGCCTTTATGGGGAGCGGCAACATCCTTTGCGGGGGGTTCACGGGGGAACCACCCCTCAAGAAATGTGGGTGCCACTGGCTGTGGTGGAGGCCTGAAAAGGCCGCCACAGGCAGCTGCTTATTGAAGGCTGGCGGTTTTGGCGGGGACCTTGGTCACCGGGGTCGTATTAAGACTTTGGAGATCTTCGTCCATCTGGCGCTCAAGCTCTTCATCGAGTGGCGGATTGCCATCGTGGATCACAAAGTTTCTTTGCTGGAAGTAGGCATTCCGGATGAATTCATAGCGATCAACAGAGGCTTCATCCATAATTTTTGAGGCGCTCAGGAGGTCTGAGCGCTGATCGATGATGCGGAGGGCCCCTGAACCCAAAATGACCGCATCCGTCGCGTGCCAAACACCCCCCCAGATCGGGTAACCCGCCATCGGATTAATCCAGTTAATGGGGTTCGCGGCCACATCCCCTGCAATCCCGAAGATGCCACGAGGGGTGCTAGGGCCTAGAAGCGGGATGATGACGTAGGGACCAGAGGGAATTCCCCAGGTGGCAAGCGTCTGGTCAAAATCCTCGTTGTGCTTTGGAAGGTTCATCTTGCTGGCCACATCGACAAAGCCTACAAGACCCACGGTGGTGTTGACGAAGAAGCGGCCAAAGTCCTTGCCTGACTGCAGGAGCTTGAATTGCAGGAGGTCATTTCCGAAAACCGTGATATCTTCCACATTGCTGTAGAAATTGGTGACCCCGCGGTCGACCACCGGTGGGGTGACTTTCTTGTAGCCGGTCGCGACCGGTTTCAAGACGTAATCATCCAGTTTGTCGTTGAAGCTCTGAACACCCCGGTTCCATCCTTCAATGGGGTCCCTCGAATCCTTCTGAGGTGCAGATGAACAACCCGTCAGATGGGACCACATCACCACAAGGGCGACGGTGAAGGATCTAGCTATGGGGGATCGACTCATCGGTGTTCTCATCGTCAATACAAATTTAACTCGGTGGGTCCACCGACCCATTGCGGCCTTGTGGATGATCATGACGAGGCTTTAGGATCGTCACATTACGGCAATATAATAACCTTCGCTATCGCAGTCGAGCATAAATTGCTTCAGAAGGCATGCAAAATCAAGAATTTCCCATTATGGCGCGACGGTTTCGGGGGTATTTGCCCGTCATCGTCGACATCGAAACCTCAGGGTTCAATCCCCAGCAGAACGCGCTGCTTGAGATCGCGGCCGTCCTCACCACGATGGATGATGACGGTCGACTGGTTCCAGGCGAGACCGTGGCCAGCCATGTTAATCCCTTCCCAGGGTCAAAACTCGAGGCAGCGGCCTTAAGCTTCAATAAGATTGATCCCTTTCATCCTTTTCGCATCGCCCTCGATGAAAAAGAGGCGCTCCAGAAAATTTTTCAGCCCATCCGGCAGGCCGTTCGGGATATGGGGTGTACCCGAGCGATTTTGGTTGGTCACAACCCGGCTTTTGATATCGGGTTCCTCAACGCGGCCGTCGAAAGGGCCGGGGTTAAGAAAAATCCCTTCCACCCCTTTAGCACCTTTGATACCGCCACGCTGAGCGGCCTTGCCTATGGTCAAACCGTGCTGGCCAAGGCCGTTCAGGCCGCCGGCATGAACTGGGACAACAACGAAGCCCACTCAGCCATTTATGATGCGGAACAAACGGCCCGGCTCTTTTGCGGCATTATCAACCGTTGGTCTGATCTCGGTGGGTTGGCCACCCACACGTATTCCTAAAAGGCCCCCTCAGTGAGCTTGGGTCTTAGCCTCTTCGAGCATGCTTTGCAGCTCACCCTTCTCGAAAAGGTCCACCATGATGTCGGATCCTCCAACCAGTTCCCCCTTGATATAAAGCTGGGGGAAGGTGGGCCAGTTGGAGTAGGTCTTCAGTGCTTCTCGAATCTCAGGGGCTTCAAAGATATTGACGTGCCCGAAAGGGACGCCGCAATGTTGAAGGATCTGGGCCGCCCTTGCCGAGAAGCCACATTGAGGGAAAGCCGGGGTGCCCTTCATGTAGAGCATGACGGGGTTTTCTGAGAGCTGCGATTCGATTTCTTTGATGACGTCCATAACCAATCCTGATGTCAGAGTGCCGCTAAAAACCCAGTAAATTTATCAGATTCTTCAGGTGAAAGAAATTGATCACGAATTGCCAACAACCTCAAGGAGCGTCGATTAGAGCAAACAGGTTGTCACCTCCTAGGCGCTTTAATTCTCAGGATGGGGTGGGTCATAATCACCCAGTTACCTTTATGTTCAGGAGCACAACATGACCAGGATTACCCTCATACCCGGGGACGGCATCGGACCCTCAATCGTTCAGGCGGCCATCGATGTGATTGCCGCAAGCGGCGTTCAGATCGAGTGGGATCGTCAGCTGGCAGGAATGGCGGCCGTTGAAGAGGTCGGAGATCCCTTGCCGGATGCCACGCTTGAGTCGATTCGCTCCAATCGACTGTGTCTCAAGGGACCGCTGACGACGCCCGTGGGTGGCGGCTACCGGAGCGTTAATGTCACGTTGAGGCAGGCTTTCAATCTTTACGCCAACGTTCGGCCAGCCATCTCCTTTGAAGGAACGGAAACCCTCTTTAAGAATGTAAACCTCCTTACCGTCAGAGAAAACACCGAGGGGCTTTACGCGGGCATCGAACACTTTATTCAGGT